>NZ_JASUSU010000037.1:0-28516 GCF_030445905.1 Oceanotoga sp.
AGTGGGCAGATAGCTCAGTCGGTAGAGCAACGGACTGAAAATCCGTGTGTCGACAGTTCGATTCTGTCTCTGCCCACCATAAAAAAACAGATGATTTTTATCATCTGTTTTTTTATTTATATTTAAATATTTTTATTAAAAAGAAAATCTCAATTTAATATAATCTATAATTATAACCATCAATAAAGCAGGCAAAAAATTTCCAACTTTTATATCTTTTAAATCAAGAAGTCTTATTCCAAGTCCAAGTATCATAATACCTCCAACAGCTGTAAAATCATTTAAATATACTTCATCCATCAAAAAATATAAATTTTTTGAAAATATGATTAAAATAGTTTCAACAAAAAAAACGCTGATCGCCGATAGTATAACACTATATCCATAAATAGATGCAAATATTATAGAAGATATTCCATCGAGAATACTTTTTAAATTTAAAAGAGTATTATCTTGTGAAAGACCCGCTTTCATAGATCCCAATATAGTCATAGGACCTACAACAAATAAGATAGTCGTAGTCAAAAAACCCTTAGAAACTGTTTCTTTATTATTCTTAAAAAAACTGGTAAGTGATTCAATTTGTTTTTCTATATTCAAAAATTCTCCTATTACTCCTCCAATTGCTAAAGAAATCAATACGATTATCATATTATTTGATTTTAATCCCATAGAAATACCGATTATTATAGTTGTTAAGCCTATAGAATCGAATAGAATATTTCTAATTTTTGAATTAAAAAAACTTCCAAGCCATTTCCCAATCAGTGTTCCTATGATTATAGCACAAGAATTAAATATAACTGCATAATTCAACAACAGATCACCTCAATTTACTCTCAAAATATAAATATCCTTTTCAGAAGAAATTATCATATAATCATCTAAAACAAAATTATATTTCATACCTTCTGAAATACTTATATTATGAAACTCTTGATCATCAAATTTTATGTAAATATTTTTTTCTTTCCAAAAATATGAATTATTATTATTATTTATATAAATAATATCCTCTTCAGTTTCAAATAATAATTCATATGATCCTTCAGTACTAATTTTATATACTTTTTTATCTTCTAAAGAAACGAATATATTTTTATCATTAAAAAATATATTTTTTACCAAAGAATCAAATTTAATTTCTTTTACAATTTTTCCATTTTCATTTAAAATATAGATCTTGTTTTCTGTATATAATATTATTTTATTTTTGAATATTTCGATATTATTTTTATCTATATTTATTTTAAAATCCCAATTTAAATCATTTTCAGAATTATAAAAAGAAATTCCCTCATAATCAAGAATTAAATATCCTTCATTATAAGAATATATATTTCTAAAATAATCTTCAAGATTTATTCTCTTAATAAAAGAATAATTTTCATTATATATTTCATAGTATTTTTCTAAAAAATATCCTATATAATAATTATTATTTATTTTAGTTGCTATTATATCTTTACTTGATTTTCTTATTTTTTTTAATATTTGCATATTTTTCGAATTTATAAAATAAAAATAATCCGATGATTCTGTTATCAATATTCCATTGAAGCATTCAATATATCTTTTTGGTTTATAAGAACTTTCTATTAAAATTTGATCATTTAAAAAACCATCATATGAATATTTATATAAATTTCCAAATGTATCTATAATATATATATTATCAGAATCACTATATATATTGCTTATATTATTAAATTCATTTATTTCATCATATACCTTTATATACTCTATTGAATTTATACTGGGATTTATTATTTCAAAATTATCTCCAATTATTTTGTTATTTCTAAATATTAAAGAATTTGTATAAAATAAATCATCATCATTATTTATTCTATATATTCCATAATTTTTTTCTTCAAAACCTTCATATTTTAGTACTTGTGAAGTATTTTTTTTATTCAAATTTTTATTTATCAAAAATAATGAATTTATATTTTTAAACTTTAAATGAGGAAATGTATCAAAAACTATGCCATTTTCTTTGAATATTAATTCATTTGAAAATAAAATAAATTCTTCTTCATAAAAAACATAGTTTTTATTTTTAGATGAAAATCGATTTAAATCATTTAAATCGATTTTTATAATTCCATTTTCCAATATTATTTCAAAATTATCTGAATTTAATAAAATTTTGTTGAATTTAATAAAAGTATCTTTTATGTTTATAATATTTTCTTTACTTTCCTCATTATAAATAGAAAAACTACTTAAAAATTCTTTTTTTATAATAAGTTTATCATAATCATTTTTAAAATAAAAAAAATCATCTTTAACTTTGTAAAGATTTAATTTTTTATTTATAATTATTTCATTTTTTAAATGTAATCCTTTTTTAAACTCTGTTATTTTTTCTTCATAAGATAGATAAGAAAGATTATCAGCTGAATAAACATGAACTTTACCTTTGCTAATTATTTTTAAAACATTTTGTTCTAAACTTTGTATATCTCCTATTATCATATTACCATTCTTTAAAAGAATATATCCTCCAAAAACATACAAAAAGTTAATTAAAATTAATAATAATAAAAATAATTTTTTCATAAATCCACTCCTAAACTCTTATGATACTTTAATTATAGCATTTTAAGTTTTTCTATATTATAAAATTTGGGTCATATATTCTTTCTTTCAAGTAAATTATTTAATTAACTGATATATTAATTAAATAATTTACTTTTAAAATGAAAAAATCCAGTAATTAATAAAATTTAATTACTGGAAGTATATATTATTTTTATTTTACTTTTTTCATAGCCTTAGATGCAGCTATTAAAGTTATATCCCAAACTGGAGAAAATGGTGGCGAATATGGTAAATCCATATTATATAATTCTTGTACCGTTCCACAAGAATATATTAGAGAGACTATGATATTAACTCTTGAATGAATTTCTTTACCAACAAAATGACCTCCAAGTATTTTACCAGTTGATCTATCAAAAATCATTTTAAATGATATATTACCTGCATTCTCATAATATCCTGCTCTGGCTTTTGCTTTTATATATACACTGCCAACATTATAATCAAGCTCTTTTGCTTTTTCATAAGTCAAACCAGTCTTAGCATATTCCATATCTAAAAACTTTGTTATAAGTGAACCAATTACCCCTTTAAACTCTTCTACATTTCCTTTTACTGCATTTTTACCAGCTATTTTACCCTGTTTATTAGAAGTTGTTCCCAAAGGTATATATTCATCTTCACCACTTAATATATTATAAGCCGTAGCACAGTCTCCGGCAGCATATACATCTTCTATATTAGTTCTCATATAATTATCTACTATAATTGCTTTATTCTTTAACATATTAACATTTTTATTTAATAAAAAATCTGTATTAGGTTTTACACCTATAGAAATAATAATCATATCTGTTTCTATACTTTCTTTTTCTGTTTTAACTATAAATCTTTCTTTTTTTAATATATTCTCTACCATACTTTCAGTTTTTAAATCGACTCCATTTTTTATCATATATTCAGAAAATTCATCATGAATCTCTGGTTCTATATCTCCAAGTATATTTTCTTTAGCCTCTATTAAAGTAACTTTTATTCCACTTTCGATAAGTACTTCAGCAACTTCAACACCTATAAAACCTCCACCTATAATAGTTGCATGAGATGGTTTGTTTTTTTCAATAAATTTTAATATTTCTTCATCATCAGAAGGATTCCTCATTTTGAATATTCCTTCTTGACCCCAAACATCAAATTTTGGAATTATCGGTGATGCTCCAGTACTTATTATTAATTTATCATAAAATATCTTTCTTCTATCCATATTGCCTTTTACTAAAACATATTTTTGTTCAAAATCAACATCAATAGCTTCATAATTGGTATAAACTTCAGCACCTTTTTTCTCTTGAAATTTTTCTGAAGTAAAAGCAAATAGATCATCCACTTCTTTTACTTTACCATTTAAAACATATGGCAAACCACAACCACCATATGAAATATAAGGCTCTTTTTGAAATATTGCCACATTTAAACTTGGATTTTCTCTTAAAGCACTTGCAGCAGCACTTGTTCCAGCTGCAACTCCTCCTATTATCAAAATATCATACTTGTTCTTCAAAAGAATCACCTCCATAATGAGCTTTCGCCAAAGTAAGACCCAAACAAAAATCCACATTTTTCTTAATGATATTCATACACTCAAACATACTAGCACCAGTAGTATAAACATCATCTACTATTATAAGGTATTTAGGTATAGAGGTTGTGATTTTTATCTTTTTTTGTATATTTTTATGTCTTTCATTCAAAGATAATGATGCCTGTCTTTTATAAGATTTAGATTTAAAGAGATTTATAACTTTTAATCCAAAATTTTTAGCAAATCTATCAGCTATAATTTTGGCAGGTATAAATCCTTTATTATAGATACTAAAATAATTAGATGGTACATAAGAAACATAATAATCATGATTTTCTATATCTATACTTCTAAAATATTCACAAAGTATATCTGTTAAATATTTACCTATTTTAAGATTCTTATTATACTTAAATTCTTTTATCAAAATTGCCAATGAATCTTTATAATATCCCATATGATAAATATCATAAATGCTTTTTGTATGTGAAGGTTCATATATAAACATTGAACAATTATCACATATAAATTCTCCAAAATTAACTTTTGCACCACAATTCAAGCATCTATGTTCAAACATATCATTTAAAATATTATAAATCTGTAACCATCTCCGCATTAAGTCTTAATAATGCATTTAAAGCTGCAAGTTTAAGTCTACCTTTTTCTGTTGGATCTTTAAGAATATTATAAGGTATTTCCCAATATTGTTTAGCTTTAAAATATTTGAGAAGATTTATAGCGCTTCTTCTAACGCTTATAGGATATTTTTTGTTCATACTTATATCGGATATTTCAGAAAGATAATTCTCAAGTTTTAATTTTTTTATTATTTTTAAACCAGTTAAAATTCTTTTTGTAGATAATGAATTCAAAAAATCAGGAACATAATCACTTAATTTATAATCTTGAAAAAAAACTAAGTAATCAGCAGCTCCTATAACATAATCATCATCTATTTTATCAAGAAGTCCTCTAGAAAAATCCACATATGCCATATCATCTTTATCAGTTGCAAGTTTTAAACCATATTTAATATACTTAGGTTCATCCTTATTTATAAATGCATCGACTATCCAAGAAGGTATCAAATCATTTCCACAAACTTTTTTTATAGTTCTTGTGATTTGCATTAAAATTTCATCATCTTTCTCATCTGAAAGTTCTTTTTCCATAAATTCTTTTATTATATCACAAGGAAGACCTGCTAAAAATTTTATGATCAATAATTTTGTTTTTTTATCACAATTATAATAATTATTTTTTAAAACATTAAAAAATGTCATAGAATCATTTTTTTCATAGTATCTTGAAAGAGCTATTTTTTTTACACTCATTTCTATTGTTTCTGAAATAAGCGTTTCCCCTATATTTTCAAGTGCATATATTAAATGTTGTATTTTTTGATATGGGTCTTCTTTCATCAATTCTATCAATTTTTCTGAATCTTCTGGATAAAATTCTAAAACAGAAGTTAAAAGTTGATATCTAACTGTTGGATCTGGATCTTTTACATAATCCAATATAAACTCCATTGGTTCAAATCCATAACTTGTAAATATTATTAAAGCTTCTTTTCTTATAGAAGCCGAAAGATCTTTTAAGGCTTTTTTTGTTTCTTCTTCATCAATTGTGCCCAATTTTTCCATATGTTTCAATGCAGAAAATCTAACTTCAGCATCTGAATCATCGAGATATTCTTTTATTATAGGTGAATCTATTTTTTGTTTCATGAGTTCGTTTATAGCTTTAGCTTTAAATGCCGGAAAAGGCGAATCAAGCATTTCAAAAAATATTTTAGCATTTTCAGATTTAATTCTTTCTTCCATGAGTTTATAAGTTTCTATTATTTCATTTGCCATTATTTTCCTCCCTATATTTGTTCAAAATCAATCTATATTCATTATGAAATTCTATTTGCAATATATTATTATCATATATAAAATCAGTAACATTATTGCCGATATAAGTTTTTCCTATATCATACATATTTCTTTTTTTTCTGTATATTTTATCATAATAAGCTGAATATTCTATAGACAAATATTTCCACTCATGACCATAATTACATCTTATAGAATCTTTATAAGTTGTTGTTATATCTCCCAATTCAAATTCTACTGTATTTATTATAATAATCATTGAATTAATCATTAAATTTCTTTCAATCATTTCATTGATATTTTGATTCAAAACAAACACAGTCCTTGCAAAAGTTGCAAGGACTGTTAATATTATTAAACTTATTATAAATAATTCGAATACACTTTCTAACAACAAAAATCCTTTTTTCATACCTATCAAAAATTAAAATATCGGATATGATATGAACAATGAAAAATCTTTTCTATAATTTGCAAATCTAAAACTTATTTTTAAATCATCAACAAATTCTGCAGGTTTCGGAATGGTATATTCTATATTAAAGATCAAATAATCAGAGATGTTTGTAGTAGGTTTAAATTCATTTGAAATAGGATATCCAAGTGCCAATCCTGCATATAAATTTTCTATGCTATAACCTATCCCCATATATCCATAGAGTATATTTCTATTCTTATCTTGAAATTCACTATTAGGTCTATCATTTAACCACAAAAGACCCCCTCTCACCTGTGAATTCTCATTTATATCAAGAATTTTAAGTGAAAGATCTGTGATAGTTATCAAATAAAAATTTTCTCCAAAATTAGGATTGAAATCAAATGAAAAATTAAAATATTCAGATTCATACCCTGTTTTTAAAGCCAATCTAAAAGGATTGTCATCTGTTAAAACTGTAAATCCCATTTTGAAATTATTATAAGCAAAGATACTTATAGAAAGTACAATCATCATTAAAAAAACTATATATTTTTTCATACAAATCACTTCGTATCTGTTTTTATCATCTCAAGCTTATCTACATCTTTAACATTAGTCTTTCCTTCTTCAATTTCTTTAAATGCATCATTAACAAAATTTCTATTGCTTATAAAATTATCAGTATTTTTCATCTCGAAATTGTCTTTTAATTTTTCAGCTCTCTTAGCAGCAATAATAGGTACAGCATATTTAAAATCTATATTTTTCATGATTTTATCATGATTAAAACCTACGTCCATCGATTATTTCACCTCTCAAATTCTTTTTTAAAAAATGTATCAACTCTATTTTCTAAACCATTTTCAATTCTACAAACTCTCAATTGTTCAGCTATGATAACGGATATGAGTTGATTAACAGACTCATTAACATCACGATTAACTATGACATAATTAAATTCATTAATTTTTGAAACTTCCCATCTTGAATCTTCTAATCTTTTTGCAAGATCCCTTTCACTTTCTGTACCCCTTCCAACAAGCCTTTTTTCAAGTTCTGTATAAGAAGGAGGCAAAACAAATATTAAAACAGGATTCTCTTCTTGGATAGAAGTTTTTATATTAAGAGAACCTTGAACATCCACATCTAAAACTATATTATATCCTTGTTCAAGTTTTTCATGGATAAATGTTTTAGAAGTTCCATAATAATAGCCATGTACTTTAGCATATTCAAGAAATTCATCTTTTTCTTTTAATTCCATAAATTTATCTTCATCTACAAAGAAATAATCTACTCCATCTATTTCTCCAGGTCTTCTTTCTCTTGTTGTATAAGATACCGAGAATGTAAACCCATCTACTGTTTTCAATGCTTTTTTTATTAATGTGGATTTTCCAGCTCCCGATGGTCCACTTACTATGTATAATATTCCTTTTTTCATCCCTGGCGCGCCTCATTACGTATTCTTTCAAGTGCTTTTTCAATATCATAGAAATTTTGAGAAAATCTATTTGTAATAGTTTCTGGTTGAATTGCGGAAGCTATTACATGACCAGAGTCAGTTATTATAAAAGCTCTTGTTTTTCTACCATGGTTTACTTCTAATAATTTACCTTGAGTTTCAGCAACATCTCTTAATCTTTTTAAAGGCTGTGAGCCAGGATTAACTATCGCTATTACTCTATCCCCAACAACAACATTCCCAAAACCTATATTTATAAGTCCGTACATAAAAAACACCTCCAGGATTTATATTTATAAAATCAATGAACATTCTGAACTTGTTCTCTAATCTTATTAACAAGCCCTCTTCCCTCTACTGAAAGATTGGTAAGCTCTATCAATTTAGATTTTGAAGCAATTGTATTGAACTCTCTATGCATTTCTTGAGATAAAAAATCAAGATTTTGACCCATCAATTCATCCTCTGAATTAACTATATCCCTGAATTTTTTAATATGACTTTTAAGCCTTTCTATTTCTTCTGAAATATCAGCTCTTTCTGCTAAAAGTGCGACTTCAAGCTCAAGTCTTCCTTCATTTATGAGTTCAGAATTGTTTAATAATTCTTTTAAATTATTTTCAAGTCTTTCCTTAAAAGTATCTTTCATGTCAACAGCAGCATTTTGTATATCATTTACTATTTTTTCTATATCATCTATATAACCAAGTAAAACAGTTTTAAGTTTTTCTCCTTCTTCTATTTGAAAAACTTTAACTTTTTCTATTGTTTCCAACAATATTTCTTCAAGACCTTTCCATATCTTATTCATAGCTTCTTCTTCAACTTTTATTTTAATTATTTCTCTAAATTTCGTTAAAACATCTAAAGATACATCATCAGACATATGTAATTCACTTGTCATTTGTTGTAATGCACTATGATAAGATTTTGCCAAACCAAGATCTATATCTACAAAATTTTGAGGATTTAAAAATCTAATATCGATGTAAACACTTATATTTCCTCTTTTGAAATATTTTTTTACAAGATTTTGTACTTCTATTTCTAATGGCGAAAATATACCCGCAATAGAAGTTTTTAAATTAGAATACTTTCCATTCAAACTTTTTATCTCAACAGAATAATTATAATCGTTTATTATCTTCTCTATTCTGCCATAACCAGTCATACTTCTCATAATATCTCCTCCAATGATATTATACACCAAATAAGCTAAAAATTCAAAAAAACAAGGATATTTTTCAACTTATTTAGGAAAATTTCCGTTTCTTCACGATTATTCAGGTAAGAAAGGCTTATTCTTATCATTCCTTTTGATTGTTCATTATCATAGCCAAGTGCCTTCATGACTTTACTTCCAGATACTCCTTTTGAAGAGCATGCTGCAGATGTAGAAACAAATATTTCTTCATCTGAGAGTGCATTAACTATAATATCACCTCTAACACCTTCAAAAAAAACAGCCAATGTATTTGGCACACTTTTTTCACTAATAGGCGTTAATATCTTACCACCCATTTTTTCTATTTCTAAAGCCATAAAATCCCTTAAATTTCTTATTTCTTTCATATATTCAAGATGTTCAAAAGATTTTTCTAATGCCAATGCCGTTCCTATTATACCAGGGACATTCTGTGTTCCTCCCCTCATACCACGTTCTTGAGAACCACCTGTTATGAATGGGAATATTCTTGTTCTTTCTTTTTTAAATAAAATACCAACACCTTTTGGTCCATGAAATTTATGTGAAGAAAAAGAAGCTAAATCACATTTCATCTCTTTCAAAGAAAAATTTATTTTTCCAGCAATTTGAACAGCATCAACATGAAAATAACAATTTTTATTTTTTTCTTTTATTATTTGAGACATACCTTTAATATCTTGAATAGTTCCTATTTCATTATTGGCAGCCATAATACTTACAAGAATTGTATCTTCTCTAATAACTTTTGATAATTTTTCTAATGAGATTTCACCATTCTGATCTGCTTGAATATATGTAACTTCAAAACCTTCAGATTCAAGTGATTTTAAAGTGTTTAAAGTGGCTGAATGTTCTATATTAGAACTTACAATATGCTTTCCATATTTAGTATTTGCCTTACAAACACCTCTTAAAGCCCAATTAATAGATTCGGTGGCACAAGAAGTAAAATAAATCTCGAAAGGCATACAACCTAAAGATTTTGCAATTCTAAATCTTGCTTCTTCTATCTTTGCATCCATTTTTACTCCAAATTCATGTAAAGAATTTGGATTTGCATACTCTTCACACATATACTTTAAAACTACTTCTGCAACATCTTTATCCAATGGAGTAGAAGCATTATTATCAAAATATATCATATTATTTTTTAAAAACCTCCCATCAAACTATTATAACAAATGGCCGACAAATACGGCCATTTGTTATAAAAATTCTATATGAAATATATTAAATTAAAATGTTAATTTATTTAAATTAAAAACAATGTATTATACATCATTTTTAAACTGCAATATAAAAGAACTACCTTCATTTAACTTTGATTCTACTTCTATGTTTATATTCAATTTATCACCAAGTTTTTTCGCAATCGATAATCCAAGTCCATGACTTTTTGTAGTTCTTGCACTATCTTCTTTATAAAATCTTTCAAATATTTTTTCTTTTTTATCTTCTGCTATTCCAATTCCATTATCTTTTATAATTATAGAATAATCCTTCATTATGATATCTATATTTTTGTTTTCTGGAGAATATTTCATGGCATTTTCAATAAAAATCTTAAAAATTATGGACAAATATTCTTTAGAAGATTTAACCTTAAAATCTTCTCCTCTTATATAAAAATTATAATCCGAATTATCATAAAGCTTTAAAACTTTTTCTACCACTCTTTTTATATTGAACTCTTCAAATTCTATTTCAGTTTCAGGTTCATTTAAAATCAACAGTTTTTCTATCATATCTTTCAAATAATTTGTTGATCTTTCTATACTTTCAATAGACTCTATTAAAATACCCTCATCTCTTGTCCCCCATCTTTTCAACATTTTAACATATCCACTTATAGATGTTAAAGGTGTTCTCAATTCATGGGAAACATCTGATATAAATTGTTTTTGAATTTCATACCCATATTGAATTCTATCCAACATGGAATTAATTTTATTAGAAATTATTTCATACTCTATAGTTTTTTGTTCTGGTATCCTATGTTCAAGATTGTTTATATTTATTTCAGAAATATGTTTTGAAATAGATATAACAGGCCTAAGTATATTTCTTGATAGAAAATATGATATGAATAAAGAACTTAAAGAAGCTAAAAATATTGTTATTATAGCTATTCTATCGAATGTTTTTATAAAAGCTGTAAATTCAAAAGCTGGACCTCCAACTATCATAAGTTTAGAGCCAAGTATCTGTATCGCAACAAATATATAATAATAATCTTGATGTTTATATAAAAAAGGAAGTTTATTGATTGTAAAACCATCGTATATCAAATTATACGGATCAGATAAAACTTTTCCGTCTATTATAACTATCTTATTTGCAAGTAAAGACTTTTTTATAACATCATTATCATTCAAAAGTCTATCTATTATATCTTGATTATCAAGTTCTGAAGTACCTTTCAAGATAGAACCACTTGGACTGACTTCATTTATAAACATATGTGCATAAGTATCTATACTCGTATCAATAACAATTATTCTTAAAGCAAGTATCATTATAGATAAAAGTAAAAAAGTAGTAAATGTTATTATAAAAGTCTGATTAAATACAGCACTTTTTTTATTCTTCTCCTTCTCTGATAACGTAGCCAACGCCTCTCACCGTCTTTATTAGTTTTGAAGATTTACCCAACTTTTTTCTTAAATAGTTCATGTAAACTTCTACAATATTTTTATTATCTTCTTCCGAATATCCCCAAACTTCTTCCATTATTTTTTCTTTTGAAACAACTATATTTTTGTTTATTAGAAGAGTCTTCAAAATATTAAATTCAGTAAGACTTAAATGAATTTCTTCATCATCTACAAAAACTTGCATTCTTTCAACAAAAAGCTCTATATTATCGGCTTTTAAATTATCTCTTGTTTTTCCAAGTCTTCTCAAAAGCGATTCTATTCTTGCAAATATTTCTTCTATTTCAAATGGTTTAACTATATAATCATCTGCATGTTTGAGCCCTCTTACTCTTTCCTCAAGTTCTCCTTTTGCAGTTAACATTATAATCCCAACCTCTTTATCATAATTTCTTATTATCTCAGCAATTTCAAAACCATCTCTTATGGGCAACATTATATCTAGCAATATTATATCTGGTTTAAAACTTTCATAAAGCTCTAGTGCTTCATCACCATCATATGCAACTGCAACTTCATAATTTTCATGTTCCATTTCTAATTCTAATAATCTCGCTATTGATTTATCATCTTCAACAATTAAAATCTTATGCATTTAAGCACCTCCAAGTAACTATATCAATTCAAATTTTATAATTATTTTAGAAAATTTATTAAAAGTCATTTCAATTTTTATTTTTTTATCTTTCATCATAAAAATAGGATCTATAAAAAATTCTTTTTGAAAATCATTTTCAAATCTAGTTCCAACAGAAAAAATATCATTTAAAGTATATAATAAATATCCTTCAAATCCAAAAATTATATCTTTAAATTTAAAATCATTTACATCTGAACCAGCTTTTATAATAAAATTTGAATTAAAATGATCAAAATCAAATAAAAATCGTCCTTCTACTCCAAATAAAGACATTTCATCCCATTTATAAAAAAGACCATATCCAAAATTTCTATCTACAAAAGCTCCACCAGATACAAAAAAATTTTTATCAATACCCCATATAAAGTTTATATAATTTTTATCATTATATACATCACCATAAAAATTTATATTTCTTTCAAAAGAAATTCCATAATCAAAATCATAATTTAAATTATTTTTATTTATAAATTTTTTTCTTTCAAAAATACCATATACATAAAAAAAATCTTTATCCGTATTTATATAAAAATTTTCTTTTTTTATATTTTTTTCATCATACTCATCGATATTATCAAAAAAATCATATTCTATATCATATAATTCAGAAAATTTATAATTATATTTATAAAAAAAGTTTATATCTTTAATATATTTTTCATCAATATCTTTAAAATTTAATAAATATTTATTTTTTATGATAAAATATCTTGAATTATCATAACTTATATTATTAAAAAAATCCTTAATTTTATCTTCTAAATCTCCATTGTTTTTAAAAATTATATATTTAGAATTATTTATAAAATAAATATTATTTCTGTACATTTCTAAAAAAGGATTTAAAAGATTTGTATCCGTATTTATCAACTCTATTTTTTGTACAAATTCATTTTTTATGGGATAATGCCCTTTTATTTTCATAATGACATAAACAGAATCAGAATATTTTTCATATTTAATACCCTTGGAATAAAACAATATATCCATTAAAGTTTCTACACTATCAGTAGATGATTTAAATGTAAAATTTTCATCTATATCATCTAAAAATATAAACTCAACTCCATAAATGTTTTCAAGGTCTATAAAAAGTGTTTTAATATCGATATTATTATAAATAAGATCATGAGAATAAGCAAAAAAAGATATCATAACAAAAAATAAAATAATAAGTTTTTTCATATAAATCCCCCACAATAATATATTATATAATATAATTATACATTAAAAAATAAAAATGAGGTGTAAAATGAAAACATCAGATTATCTGAAGAAATATGATATAAGATTAAAAAAAATGTTTGGACAAAATTTTCTCGCAAGTGATATATATCCAAAAAAGATAGTTGAAGCTTCACAAATAGAAGATGAGATTATAATAGAAATTGGACCTGGTGCGGGTACTTTAACAGATGAATTGATTAAGACTAAAAATGAAATATATGCATATGAAATCGATAAAACCTTAGAAAGACTGTTAAAAGAAAGGTTTAAAAATAAAAAAAATTTTCATTTAAAAATAATGGATTTTTTAGATGTAGATCTCTCTGAATTCAAGGGGAAAAATATAAGTTATATAGCAAATATTCCATATAATATATCTTCTCCAATAATGGAAAAAATATTTATTGAAACACCATATTTTAAAAAAGCAATTTTAATGGTTCAAAAAGAGTTTGGAGAAAGAATAACTGCAAAAAGTGGGAAAAATTATAGTCCTTTGAGTATATTCGTTCAATATTATTGTGATGTAGAAAATGTATTGAATATACCCAAGAATGAATTTATACCCAAACCTAAAATAGATTCTACTGTTATAAAACTCACTCCCAAAAATAGGAATGAAGATATAAATCTTTCAAAATTCTTTAAATTCATACATATTTGTTTTTCTCAAAGAAGAAAAACCATAAAAAATAATTTAAAACATATAAATAATATAGAAAAAATATTAGAAGATTTAAAAATAGATACAAAAACTCGTCCAGAACAAATAAGTATAGAAAATTTTTTGAGCTTATTCAAAATGATAAACAAATAAAAAATGCGACTTTAAAGTCGCATTTTTTATTTGTTTTTTAACTTTTCTATTGCTTGTACAAATCCTATAAAAACGGGATTAGGATCTCCTACTTTAGATTTAAATTCAGGATGATACTGAACACCCATATAAAAAGGATGATCTTCGAGTTCAACAGCTTCTACAAAATCTGATTTAGCTGATATTATTAATTTCTCTCCTTCTTCTCCAGGCATTTTAAATAATTCTGAAAAATCTTGAGAATTAGCTTCATATCTATGTCTATGTCTTTCATATATTATATCTTCATTATGTAATTCAAATAATTTAGATCCTCTTATCAATTCAGTCCTTTGAGAACCTAATCTCATAGTACCACCCATATTTATTATTTTTTTCTGTTCTTCCATTATATCTATTACCGCATAAGGAGTGTTCTCATCGAATTCTCTTGAATTAGCGTTTTCAAGATTTTTTACATTTCTTGCATATTCTATAACCATCAATTGCATTCCAAGACATATACCTAAAAGAGGAACATCATTGACTCTTGCATATTTCAAAGCTTTTATCTTACCCTCAATTCCTCTCTTACCAAAACCACCTGGAATTATTAAACCATCATAATTCGATAATAAAGCCTTTACCCCTTCATCATCAAGTTCTTCAAGTCTTTCGGAATCTATTAGTTCAGGCTTTTTTACTCCACATAAAAATATACTCTCCATAATACTCTTATATGCATCATCAGTACCAAGATATTTTCCTATTATTGCTATTTTATCTCTTCTAAAACTCTTAGGACAATTCCATTTCATATCAGTTTTGATATCAAATGAAAGTTTATCTGCAATGAGTTTTTGAACATTCATTTTATAAAGTCCCTCAGGAACTTCATATATATTTCCCAAATCTGGAAGATTTATAACATATTTACTATCAAGTCCTCCAAATAAAGCTACTTTTTCAAGACTTTCTGTATCTATTTCCATTTCTGTTCTAACAACAAGCATATCAGGATGTATACCTATTCTTCTCAATAATTGAACAGATTGTTGAGTTGGTTTTGTTTTAAATTCATTTGTAACCCTCAAATAAGGTACAAATGTAACATGAACAAACATGAAATTTTCTCTTCCTTTTTCTGTGGATAATTGTCTAACCGCTTCTAAAAATATTTCTCCTTCAATATCTCCTACAGTTCCTCCAATTTCTATAAGAAGAACATCTGCCTCAACAGCTTCTATTCTATTTTTTATTTCTTGAGTTACATGAGGAACCATTTGAACAGTTCCACCGAGATATTTTCCTTCTCTCTCTTTTTCTATGACTGTCTTATAGATCTGTCCAGCAGTCATATTATTAAATCTCTTCATTTCTATCCCTAAAAACCTTTCATAATGCCCAAGATCTAAGTCTGCTTCATACCCATCATCAGTTACAAAAACTTCTCCATGTTGATTAGGATTCATAGTTCCAGCATCAACATTTAAATATGGATCAACTTTCAAAGAATTTACTTTTATACCCGATTCTTTCATGAGTCTACCAATAGAGGCAGAAACAACTCCCTTTCCTATTCCACTTAAAACTCCACCTGTTACTATTATATATTTCCTCGCCATTTTATAAAAAACCTCCTGCCTTTATAATTTAAATATTCAATTATTTTTAACTTTTTTAATATAAAAAAGGGGAGCAAACGCTCCCCCTTATTTCAGGTTAATCTTCGTCGTCAATATTTAACTTTTCCGCAATAGCATCGACAGCATTTTCAACAGTCTTTATTGTTTCAACTTCATCATCTTCTATAGTTATTCCAAGTTCAGATTCAAAAGCCATAGTTAAATCAACCAATTCTAAAGAATCTGCATCTAAGTCATCTGTAAAAGATGAATCGATTGTTATGTCTGCCTCATCTACACTTAAAGTCTCTGCTATTATTTCTTTTACTTTTTCAATAAGTTCTTCTCTTGTCATTATTTCAACCTCCCGGATAACACTATATTTCTACACAACCTTGCTGAAATAAATGCTAAAATAACAAAATTCTTATTAATTATAATTTCTTAAAGTTGTATTGTCAAGTCAAAATCCTAAAGATAGGTTAACTTTTGCTGAAATTCCTCTTAAATCTAAAATTTTAGTGATATCCGTACTTACAGAAGCCACTGATAGATCTAATTCTAAGATATGAAGATTTATACCAGTTCCAATGCTAACTTTCCATAATTTATTTATATTTTCAAATCCTATAGAATAAGGAATTACAAATAAATCTCCTCTGGCAAACACTCCCCAATCTATTCTGGACAATGTAGGATAATATTCGATATATGGAATCCAATCTATCAATAAATTTTGTTTATAAAAACCCGTTAATTTTAAAGGTTTAGAAATTTTTTCATTCACATTTTGAATATCTTCTAATTTTATATCCCCTTTAACTTCAAATTTATTTTCAAAGATTAAATTTGTAGAATCTATAGTATAATTTCCCACAGCTTTTATTCCCTTATTTGCAAGAGCTGGCGAAAGAGTTATATTACCAACAGAAATTCCAAACCATGGTTCTTCATCTGCATACCTTATATAACCTATATCAATACTTTGTCCTCTATTACTATTTATTCTATCAAAAACAGTGTTTACATTTAAATTCTCTATTTCAGATGAATTAAACACAGAATAAAAAGGAGCTTCAACGTTTAAATTTGCATTGATGGATGATGTTTGATTCGAAGTCACAAATTCATAATCATATCCGGAATTTTTATCAGAAACAAGTACTGGAACAAACCAACCATACTTTATTCCTAATAAATTATCTGAATATTTATATGAAAGATATGCTCCAACTTCTGCAGTACTGAAAGAATTCAAATCTCCTTTACCTTTATATGTTTTATTAATCTCATTTCCTTCAACTATTAATTTTAAAAGTTCGTTTGGAACTTTAGCTTCGGCTTCAACAGTTGCATTTGCATAAACTGAAAGGCCTAAATCAAAAATATTGATCGCAAAATTTGTATTAATATAATCATCTGTACTCAATTCAAAATCATTACCATTTAATCCTTCATAAAAATCATTTAAATCTATGGTTATTTCTTTTTTATTCAGATTATCAAATATAAAAGAACTTTTAACAAGATTTTGATAAATATTGATGTCTGGAGTCACATTTAATTCAAAAATACTTCTTCTTCTTGTATTTATTAAGGCTGGGTTTATATTATGTTCCCAAGAATAAAGCCCTTGAGAAAATGTTAAAACACCTAAAATTAAAACAATAATTAACAATATAGTCTTTTTCATATAAATCACTCCTGTCCTTTAAGTTTAATAGGAATGTTTAGATCAGTATCAAGAGCTGCCCATAGGTTTATGTCCATCTTTCCATCAGAATTCAAACTATAATCTCCTATAGGAAGCGCTATATCAACTTTAACTTTATAAACATCTGATTCGACTATATTTTTTGCTATATTACCAAGATCTATACTTTGTATATTTCCTGAAGAAAAATCGATTTGATATTTACTACCATTAAAATCTATAGAAACTTTTGCTGTAATTCCAGTACTATTTTCAAGTTGAAAAAACACTTTAAGATTATCAACCATATTCAAAGCTTCATTTATACTTTCTCTATTTTCATCGTTCCTTCCAAGCATGTCCCCTTCAGATTCATATGAAAGAACTGTTGATTCTTTTGTAACATCGAAAGCAAAAGGAATATCTATTTTTATATTTCCTGAAATAGAACTACCACTTTCTATGGTGAGTCCATCTGATTGAATTGAATAAAGCATCTCGAGATTATCTGGTTTCTCATTAAAAACTGAGCTGAAATCACCTATAAATTCATTTCCAGAAGATCCGGTTGAAATAATAGGTGTACTATTACCAGTATAAGATGCAGATAATGTAATATCTAGATTTCCTGTTATATTTTCTTTATTTATAGTCAAAGTTGCAGGTAATGTTTTAAAATTAACATTATTCAAAATACCAAGATCATCTCCAAAATTTAAAAATCCAGAAGATAATTTTCCACTAAAAGTAGTATTCTTAGTCTTTATAGATTCAATAATTATATCTTTAAATCCAAGTGAAAAATCAAATGAAAGATTATCCCCCTGTTTTATTAATCCATTTAAAGTCACTTCATCATTTAAATATCCCGCTGGCTCTACATCGAAATCAAGATTTATTTTGCCAGAAGAAACATCTATATACTTATTAGAAAGATCTATAACAGATGTCGAATAATCAGTATTTTTAGTAAATACTTGATTAGAGTTCAAAGGAGTATCTGTTCCAGAAGCTTTTATACTTGTTGAAGATATATTGGCATTAAAATCAACATTCATACCATTCAACCATCTAAATTCGAGTTCCCCCGAAGAGAGATTTATTCTATCAACGAGTTCTTTAATTTCCTCAGGAACTATAATCTCATTAGACCCAGAATTATTAAAGTTTAAACCTTCTTTTTTAAACACGATCTGCTTAAACTCTGTATCAGAACTTACAGAAACATTTATACTAAAAGAATTAGTTGATGAATTATAATCAAATTCATTTAAGGATACCGTATTTGTACCATTTAAAACTTGGTCTTTTAAGTTCACATGAATATTCCCATCTATGATACTCGTGTTAACATCATTCGAATTGAATGTAACTGTTGCATCTGAAAAAGTCAAATTATCTGCACTCAATATAAGGGTTCCTTCATTTATAGTTGCAGAAACAAGATCATTTGGATTATCAAAAGTTATTTCAATTGGAATTGCTGAAGACCCAGCACCTGGAAATATTGGTATTCCATCTAAAGAAACTTCAGGGATACTTGGAATACTTACAGAAATATTTTGATTGAAATCAAACTGTGAAAAATCCATATCGCCAGTCGTAAAAAGTTCATCAGTAGAAATGTTTATTATATCCGTAGCATATCTATAAGTTAAAGGATTAGAATTAACTTTTAATAAACCAGGAAGAGCTTTTTCAAGTTCATCTTCAAAAGTCCCTATAAAATCGTTTATAGATAAAGATGTAGCCCCCACAGGTGCCTGTACCTTAGGATTTGCTTTTACATTGACTTTTTCTACATTACATGCAGATAAAACAATCAGAATAGATATAATCATAAGTCCAAAAACAAAAATCTTTCTCATAATATCACCTCACAAATGGATGTAAAAATCCTCAAATTCCCTATATAAAAGTTCAAACATATGACTCATTTCATCGTTTAAAAATTCTTTAATACTTTTTTTTATATCTTTAAAGTCAGAAAAGTCAGATTTTTCAAAACTTATTTCAATAATGGAAATCAAAAAAGCAATTTGATAAATTTCATTCATATTTTTTATTTTTTCTTTTTCACCCCCTTCAACAAAATATTCATTATATATATAGTTCATACAAATAAAAATATCCAATGTTTTCATATTCTCTATTCTTCGTTCAAAAACATATTCTTTTTTCACATTTATATTTATATTATCGTAGTATTTTATAAACAATATTATACCAGATGTAACATTAAAAATTATTTCATCATCATACTTTTGATTAAAAAATAATTTCAAAATATTGCTTATTCTATCAAAAATATTCTTTCTATAATCCAAACTTTCATAAATATCTATTTCTTTTTTATTCTCAAGATCTTTTATTTTAAATTTAAAATTCTCAACTTTTTTGTATATAAGACCCACATCATTTTTTATGATATTGAAAAATTCTTCATCTATTTCCTTATATTTTTTACTTTTTTCTATATCATTCAATTTCAAATCTATATCTTCTCTTTTAAAATCTTCATCAAAAAATTCCTGAATAAAACTTATAATTTCTATTAAAAGAGAGTTATGCTGTATAGAAACTTCATAAAGATAGTAAAATTCATCATTTGTCAAAATTTTTTCTTTCAATGCATAAAATGATTTCTTTTTTTCATTAAAGAAATTTTCCAGTGGAATGTCTAATTCATCATATGTTTTGATTAAATCATACTTTCTATTTTTATCAAAGCTTTTATTCATATCTTTAATTTTTTCATTGAACATATTTTTTATTCCAGAAGATATTATATAATTAAAAAAAGTTGTGATAATAAAAGATATGAATATAAATAATATAAAAAGTAAAAAATATCTTTTTATGAACAAATATAATCCAGCTTTTTTATAAAATAAAAAATTAATACCCAAATTTTCAAAAGTATTATAAACTATATAACCATTCTTATACTCATCAAGAGAAAGTTCACTGAACGTTAACTTATCTTTCTTTACATTATTATAAAAACTCATATCTCCTGAAAGAAATTCTCCATAATCATCTACAAAGGCATAATTTTCACTCAAATCCATACTAAATATAATTTCTTTTAAAATATAATTTAAATCAAATTCAAAATAATAAAAAATATTGTTTTTAAGATAATATACATTCAGAATGCTTTCATTTTGCACTTTTTCATACTCCATAAATCCATCTTCTAAAAAAGTATCTTGAATATCAGTATCCATACTAAAATTAATTATTGGTCCAAGACCCACCCCCTCATTTAAAGATAGATTTACATATTCTTTTATTTTTGAATCAAAATTTAAAGATAAATTTGATATTATTAATTTTGTATAAGATTTTATATTTTCATAATCAGAAATATATTTGGATTTATTAAAAACCATCAAACCAACTACTAAAAATAGTATAATCATCATAAAAGAATAAAAGTTTAAAGTTTTAAAAATAGATTTATTTTTCAAAATATTCACCTCAAAATAATCAAAATATCTTTTTTTTAATTATACCAGAAGGAGGAATAATTATGATTTTTTATGAACTTTATTTACGTTCTTTCTATGATTCAAATGGCGATGGAATTGGTGATTTTAAAGGACTTGAAAAAAAATTAGATTATTTACAAAATATTGGAATCGATTCCATATGGCTTTTGCCAATAATGAAATCTCCGGCATTTCATGGTTATACAATTACTGATTTTTATAAAACCAATTCTTTATATGGAAATATTGATGAATTAAAACAATTATTAAATGAAGCACATAAAAGAAATATAAAAATTGTTTTAGATCTGCCAATAAACCATGTATCTGTATCATCTGAATGGTTTCAAAAAGCTTTAAATGATGAAAAGCCGTATAAAAATTGGTTTATATGGTCAAATAATAAAACGAATACTGATGAAAGACGACATTGGGGAAATGATAAAATATGGCATAAAATAAATGATAAATATTTTTATGGGTTATTTGGACCTGGTTCGCCCGATTTAAACTTTGAAAACAAAGAACTCTGGGATGAAATAAAAAAAATATTTAAACATTGGTTAAATATCGGATTTGATGGGTTTAGATTAGATGCAGCTAAGCATATATTTGATTATGATAAAAAAAATATGAAATTCAAATATCAACATGATAAAAATATAAAATTTTGGATTGAAATGTTAGAATACATAAAAAGTATAAAAAAAGATGCCATAATAATAAGTGAAGTTTGGGATGAAAAAGAAATAGTAAAAAAATACGATGGAATATTCGAAATAGGATTTAATTTTCCACTTTCATATATCATTAAAGATTCCATAAAATTAAATGATGCAGAAAAATTTGTCAAAGATTTAAAAGAAGTAATGCCTGCATATTTCAAAAAAAAGCCCATAAAAACTAAATCGGGAAATTTTTTAACAAATCATGATATGACAAGGCTCAGAAGTGAGTTAAAATCTATAAAAAAATCAAATTTTGCTTTAAATATACTTTTAACTCTACCCGGAATACCTTTCATATATTATGGCGAAGAATTATCTATGAGAGGTAAACTTAAAAATGTTAACTTCACAGAAGATGGTGAAGAACCAATTCAATGGTCAGAAATTGGTTTTGGACCAGGTCAAACAGAATGGAAAGGTTATAAATTCAACACACCTTACAGTAAAATTTCTGTCGAAGAACAGCATAAAAATCCTAAATCCACTTTAAATAGGGTCAAAAAACTTATTAAGTTTAGAAAAGAAAATAGTTGGATAGAAAATTCAAAAATTAATATTTTAGAAAATGATAAAAATATGGTAAAATTAAGTATCAATAATGAAATAAACTCAATTATTATTCATTATAACTTTAAATCTTCAAAAACAAAAATTAATATAAATGAAGATAAAATTTTATATTATTCTGATAATGTTAAATGCACAGAAAATAAAACTGAGATCCCTGGATATTCTATTTTGATAACAAAGGGGGATCTATAATAATGAGGTGATAAAGTGAAAAAAACTTTACTAATATTAATAGCTGTATCACTCATAACTACCTTGACATTCAGTCAAAGCCTATTCAGTTATACTAACTCTGAAGATACAAAACAAGATTTAAAATTTAAAACATTTTTAACAGACTATGTATCAAGTCAATATAAAATAGCAAGTGGAAAAGATTTAGCGCCAGAAAGATTATATGATATTATAGATGGTATAATGAATGCCTCAAAAACCTTTGAAATATCTCCACTTCTAATAGCGGCTATAATAGACACAGAAACAAATTTCAGAAATATAATAGGTAGTTATGGAGAAGTTGGTTATATGCAATTAAGACCTACAACAGCAAAATATGTCATAGACATGTATCCAGAAATATTTAAGAATGCAGGATATGATGATTTTACAGTAGATTGGATACAAAAAAGATTGTTAATAGACCCACAATACAATATATTGGTAGGTACAGCCTATTTAAAACATTTAATGAATAATCATGAAGAAGATATTTATAAAGCTGTAGGTTGGTATAATGGTGGAGGAAATGAGTATTACGCAAAAAAAGTAATATATAAAATAGCAGAAATATCTGTATCATATCCAACAATTTAAATTAAAACATCAGCATGACAAATGCTGATGTTTTTTTATAATAAAAATTTTGATCTTTTTATTTTTTATGTTATAATTCACTTAGTGAATGAATGATTTAGGAGTGATAAAATGTTTGATACAGAAGAGTACATGTTTTTTAATCCCTCACCCAATTATCGTGAGATGATGATATTAAAAATCATTTCAAAAAATTCTGATACTTCTCAAGAATCTCTTGCAAAAAAAGTTGGAATAGTTCCTTCTATGGTAAATCGTTATTTAAAAGATTTTGAGGATAAAGACTTAATTATAAAATCTGGAGAAAACAGAAGAAGGATGTCATATCAATTAACTAAAAATGGACAAAAAAGACTACAATTTTTGATGGTTTCTTATATAAACGAAGTTTCAAAACTTTATACCGATACAAGAGATTCTTTTGAAGAACTCATAAAAGCTTTAAAAAAACATAATCTAAAAAATATATTTCTTTATGGTGCTGGTGTTGTAGGAACTATAGTATTAAAAGTCTTAAATATAGAAGATATAAATGTTCTTGGATTTATAGATGACTCTATATCAAAACAAGGAGATAAAATTCATGGTATAGATATATTAAATCCAAAAGAAGTTGACCAATTTGATTATGATGCTATAATAATAGCTTCATTTAGGCATTCTGAAGAAATAAAAGAAAATGCTCTAAAAGAAAAGCTTAAAAATTTATTCATTTTTAAAATAGATGAAAATGGAAATGTGTCTTTAAATGAGGAGGAAATAATATGAATATACCACTATTCGATTTAACAAGACAATATCAAGACATAAAAAAAGACGTATTAGAATCTTTAGATAATATATTTTCATCAGGAAAAGTTATTCTTGGTGAAAATGTTAAAAAGCTCGAATCAGATCTTTCAAAAAAAATTGAATCTAAGTATGCCTGTGGTGTCGCAAATGGTTCAGATGCATTATTAATTGCTTTACATGCTTTAGACATAAAAAATGGAGATTATGTAATAACTACTCCTTTCACTTTTTTTGCTACAGCAAGTTCTATAACAAGAAACAATGCAACACCAATATTTGTAGATGTAGAAGAAAAATATTATAATATTGATTTAGAAAAAGTTGAAACAATATTAAAAACACATCCAGAAAAAGAAAAAATAAAAGCAATAATTCCAGTACATTTATTTGGAAAAACTCTTGATATGGAAAAATTGAAATACTTAAAAGATAAATATAATATAAAAATAATAGAAGATTGTGCACAATCAATAGGTTCCATATGGAAATCAAAAGATGGAAATAAAATTTATTCTGGTACTGTTGGAGATTTTGGTACAACTTCATTCTTTCCAACCAAAAATCTTGGTGGATATGGAGATGGTGGAATGATATTCACACAAGAAGAAAACTTACAAAAAAGGGTTAAAAAACTCAGAGTCCATGGAGCTGCAAAAAAATATTTTCATGATGAAATAGGTTATAATTCAAGATTAGATGAAGTTCAAGCTGCAATACTAAATATAAAATTGAATATGTTAGATGAATTTACAGAAAAAAGAATAGAAAAAGCCAAAAGATATGATCAACTATTTAAAGATTTAAACTTAACCGATAAAATAATATATCCAGATTATATGAATGATAAAACTCATGTATACCATCAATATGTAATAACCTTAAAAAAAAGAAATAGAGATGAACTTGCACAATATCTAAGTAAAAATGGGATTGGAAACTCTAAATATTACCCAGAATGTCTTCACAGACAAAAATGCTTTGAATATTTGGGATATAAAACAGGTGATTTTCCAATAGCTGAAAAAGCTACAGAAAATACAATTGCCATACCTATATTTCCAGAATTAACTGATGAAGAACAAGAATATATAGTAAATAAAATAAAAGAATTTTATAATTAAGGGGGATAAATATGAATTTATTAGAAAAAATATCAAATAAAACGGCAAAAATAGGTGTAATTGGGCTTGGTTATGTTGGGTTACCACTTGCAGTTGAAAAAGCTAAAGCAGGATATGAAGTATTGGGTTTTGATATACAAGAAGATAAAGTAGAAAAAGTGAATGATGGAATAAATTATATAGGTGATGTTGTAAATGAAGAATTAGAAGAAATTGTAAAAAACAAAAAATTATCTGCAACATCTGATTATGACAGAATAAAAGAATGTGATGCAGTTATGATATGTGTTCCAACTCCTTTAGATAAATTCAAACAACCAGATTTAACTTATGTTGAAATGTCCACAAAAGAAGTCTCAAAAAGATTACACAAAGAAATGTTGATAGTTCTTGAAAGTACTACTTATCCTGGAACAACAGAAGAAGTAATGCTTCCTCTTTTAGAAAGAGATGATTTAAAAGTTGGTATAGATTTTTATCTCGCATTTTCTCCTGAAAGAGTAGATCCAGGAAATATAAGTTATAAAACAAAGAATACTCCAAAAGTAGTTGGTGGAGTAACCTCAAAATGTACAGAACATGCAAAAGTTTTATATGAGAATGTTCTCGATGCAAATGTATTTACAGTATCTTCACCAAAAGAAGCAGAAATGTCTAAAATATTAGAAAATAGCTTTAGAATTGTAAATATAGCTTTCATAAACGAAATGGCTATAGTTGCAAAAAAAATGGGAATAAACATCTGGGAAGTTATAGATGCAGCTGCTACAAAACCATTTGGTTTCATGCCATTTTATCCTGGACCTGGTGTTGGAGGACATTGTATACCAATAGATCCATTCTATTTAACATATAAAGCAAGAGCATATGATTATCATACAAGATTGATAGAACTCGCAGGAGAAATAAATGATTTTATGCCAGAATATGTTGTTGAAAGATTAATGGATGAGATGAATAAACAAAAAAAATGTTTAAATGGTGCAAAAGTATTAATAGTTGGTGTTGCATACAAAAATGATATAGATGATTTAAGAGAATCTCCCGCATTAAAAGTAATAGAAAATCTTGAAAACAAATATGCCGATATAAAAGTAACAGATCCATATATAGATACTTTTATGTTGAAAGGTAAAGAATATAAAACTGTAAAATTGACAAAAGAATTGATTGAAAATTCTGATGCTATAATAATAACAACAGGACACAAACATAATGTAGACTATGATTTAATACTAAAAAATTCAAAAATAATATTTGATACAAAAAATGTTTTAAAAGAGAAAAGAGAAAAATACTCTGAAAAAATAATATTATTATAAAAGCAGAGGTGTATAAAATGTTAAATCATGCTTTAATAGGTTGTGGAAGAATAGCTCAAAAAAAACATACAGAAGCAATAATAAAAAACAAAGACAAAATTAAAACAATAGCTGTATGTGATATAGTTAAAGAAAATGCTGAAAAAGTAAGAAATATATTGAATGAAAATGGAATAAAGGATATAAAAATCTATACAGATTATAAAGAGATGATTCAAAATGAAAATTTAAATGCTGTAAGTATAGCTACTGAATCTGGAAAACATCATGAAATAAGCATGTATGCTATGAAAAATGATATAAATGTTCTCGTTGAAAAACCAATGGCTTTATCAATAAAAGATATGGATGAAATGATAGAATTATCAGAAAAAAAGAATCTAAAACTTGAAATTTGTTTTCAAAATAGATTTAATCCTCCAATACAAGAATTAAGAAAAAAATTAACAAATGATGATTTTGGTAAATTATTTCATTCACAGGCCTCTATAAGATGGAATAGAAACAAGAATTACTATGATCAAGCAAATTGGAGAGGTACTTGGGAAATGGATGGCGGTACTCTTATGAATCAATGTACCCATAACATAGATTTATTGATATGGAATAGTTTATCTGAAGTTGAAGAAGTTTACGGAAAAACAGTGAATTATAACCATGATTATATAGATGCTGAAGATTTTGGAACTGCAATAATAAAATTTAAAAATGGAATGATCGGAATAATAGAAGGAACAGCAAATGTATATCCAAAAAATCTTGAAGAAACCCTATCTATATTTGGTGAAAAAGGAACAGTTGTAATAGGTGGTCTTGCTGTAAATAAAATAGAAACTTGGAACTTTGAAAACGAAAATGAACACCCATTTCAAAAACTTCCAGATCCAGATACTGTGTATGGCTTTGGACATATACCACTTTATCAAGATTTTTATGAATCAATAATTCAAGATAAAAAACCTTTGATAGATGGAAAAGAAGGAAAAAAAGCTGTAGAAGTAGTACTCGCCATATATAAATCTTGTAAAGAAAATAAACCTATAAGATTTCCATTTGAATTCTCAACATTAGAAATGAAAAATTGTTTATAAAATTAAATTAAGCAGCCAAAAAAATAATTGGCTGCTTTTAAATTTTAAAATACATAATTAATCTAACAATAATTAGACTATAAAAATACTATTTATAATAAAATAATCCCGCTTACTTATATTATATAACAAAAATTATACAAAAGCAACTTAAGAAGTGGTTAAAGTCTAATTAAAATTAGATTGACTTATAATCAATCTCCAATATAATATTACCATAGTGATATAAAAATACTATATTGGAGAAATAAAATGTCAAATATAAAAATTGGTGAAAAGTTAAGATTCTTTAGAGAAAAATGTGGATATTCTATGCAAGAACTCGCTGATGAAGTATTAATATCTAAAATGTCCATATATTATTATGAAAAAAACATGAAAATCCCAGGTGCCGATATTTTATTTCGAATATGCCAAAAATTAAATATCACCCCAAATGACCTTTTTTATAATAAAGAAAATATCATATTAGAAGAACAGCTCAAAGAATACAATGAAAAAATATTTAGTTTAAAAATCCAAATAAAAGATGATTCTAACTATCCCATTCTAAAGAAAGATGAGATAGCTTTAATAAAAAAAGATGAAAAAATAACAAATAAAGTTCTATTCTTAATAGAAGATTCAAACAAAAATCTAATCATACGTTACATTATAAAAACAGAAAATACTATACAATTAATACCTCAAAATTTAAACTATTCTATAATAGAATATGATGAAAAAAATCATAAAATTATTGGAAAAGTCATAGGAAAAATTACATACTTCGATCAAAAATAAAAATCCGGAAAATTAATTTTCCGGATTTATTTTCATCATAAAAGCCTTATTTACATAACCTC
>NZ_JASUSU010000081.1:0-5470 GCF_030445905.1 Oceanotoga sp.
ATTAAAAGAAGATGAATACAATTCAGAATATTACAGAGAATGGATAGAAAACAATTATTGTTTTGAAGAAAAAATATATCAGATAAATCATTTGTTTGAAAATGTTATTAATTTTGATATTAAAAATAAAAATATTACCATTGATTATTTGAAATTCAATCTCAAAAATAATTTTGAGATTATTATGCAAGAAAATTTTTCGAATATTTTTTTTGAAGATTTAACAATAATAATTCCAACTTACAATAGAAGTGAAATTTTAAATTATGATTTGATTAATGGTCTTAAATTCAAAAAACAAAATAAAATAATAATAGATGATAATTCTAAAATTGAAGATAAAAATATATTGTATGATATTCAGAATAAAAAAAATTTTTATGGAATACAAGAAGTTATTTTTAATGATAAAAATTTAGGAGTATCTTCCGCTTTAAAAAATGCAATAAAAAAAGTAAATACAGATAAAATTTCTTTTCTTGGGGATGATGATTTATTAATAGTTTTAAATGAAAATTTATTAATGAAAGAATATGAACAAATGAATGAAAATATTTTAATTCCAAGGTATATGTTTAATTTGGATAATAAAAATAACATTTCTTTAGGATATGATAGAAAAGATTTTAATAATTTTAGTTTTGATAAACTTTTGAAAAAAATAACTATTTCTGGGGAAATTAGTGGGTTTAATTCTGGAGCATTTTTTTCTACATATGAAATAAAAAATAATTTAGCTGAGGACTTTTTTAAAGTAGGGGAAGATTATGTTATATTGTCAAGGATTTTGGGTAATAATTTAAAAAAAGATAGAAGAATAAAAGTTACAGAAAATTATATTTATTTTAGAAGATTATCTAATAAAAGTTTAAGTAGAATTATGGATAAAGAAAAGATTATAATTCATTTTATATCTCTTATAATTTCTAGTTATTATTGCTTAAAAAAAAATTTATTAAAAAAAGAAGAAATTAAATCGTCTATATCTTATAGGGGAAATGTATTAGAAAAATTTTATGGATATGGAAATCAAGTTTCAAAATTAATAATAAAATTTTTAAATAAAGAATTTAATTTTGAAGATTTTATAATTTATTTAGATGAAATTGGATTTAAAAAATTAAATCTTAATAATATACCTTTTGAATTGAGAACTATTCAAAAATATTTGTAGGGGGGTTAAAAATATTGGTTAATTTAGCTATAGTTGGATTAGGACATATGGGCCAATTACACTTAAAAAACATAAAAAAGTTAGAAGAAGAAAAATTATGTAATTTGACTTGTATTTGTGATATAAAAAAGTCTTTAACAGATTTATATTCAAATAAATTAAATGTGAAGGGTTATTATGATGTGGACTCTATGATAAAAGAGGATTTGTTTGATGCTGCAATAGTTGTAGTTGATTCAACTGAACATTTTAAAGTATCTAAAAAATTGATAGAAGCAAAAAAAGATATTTTAGTTGAAAAACCAGTAGTTGTTTCAATTAAAGAGGCTAATGTGCTTAAAAGATTATGTGAAGAAAAAAAAGTTATGCTTTCTCCTGGTTATACAGAATTGTATAATGATGTTATAAGTGATGTGAAAAATTATATAGAAGAAAATCAATTTTTTTATTTAGATTTTTTTAGAATAGGTAAAAAAAATAGTAAAAATGATGAAAAAGATATCGATGTTATTCAAGATCTTATGACTCATGATATAGCTGTTTTAAGTGAAATATTAGATATAACAAAAGTTAAAAAAATTTCAGGAGATATTGGATATTTTAATGAAAAAAGTTCGAAGTATGATTTTTCATCAATAAATTTATCTTTTGATAATAGTATAGTTCGATTTTTAGTTGACAGAAATGGTACTATAAAGATTAGAAATTTTAAGCTTTCTACAGAAGAATTTTATGGGGTTTTTGACTTTATGGATCAAAAATTAGAAATTATTAAAAAAGGTAATATAAAAGCTTTTGGAGAAAAAATTTGGTATTTTCAAAATTATGATTCTATTCAAATAAAATATTTTAATAATCCTTTATTTGAGGAGATAAAGGATTTTGTTATTTCTTCTTCTAAGAAAATCAATACTAAAGTTTCAGAAAGATGGTTCGATGTTACTTGTTTGGTTGAAAATATTAGAAATCTAATATATTAAAAATTTTTACAAATGATTACTTGAAAGGAAAAAATAATGATTTTATCAGAATTTAATAATTTAAATGTAAAAAGAAATGGATATTTTAATTTTTTTTCTAAATTGGGCGGAATTGGTCCAGTTTTAAAAAAAACAATAACTTTTGTAGAATCTAAAAAATATTTAAATAAAATAAATGATAATATTTCTTGTGTAATATGTAAAAATGAATTCTTAGATTTTTTTAAAAAAAAAGATATAGGAATTATTATTTCGGAAAATCCAAAAAAAATATTTTATGAAATTTATTTTGATTTATATAAAAAAAAATATTTTAAGTATTTTAAAAATAATATATCTGAAAATGCACAAATATCTGAAAAAGCTAATATTTCGAAATATGGTGTTAAAATAGGTAATAATTGTATTATAGAAGATAATGTTATTATAAAAGAAGGAAGCATTATAGAAAATAATGTTATTATAAGAAGTAATTCTGTAATATCAAGTGAAGGTTTTGAAATTTTTAATATAGAAAATAAAAATATTATTATTCCACATACTGGAAAATGTATTATAAAGGATAATGTTGAAGTGCTTAATAATAGTTGCATAGCAAAAGGATTATTTGAAGGTGGAGATACTGTTATAGAAGAAGAAGTTAAAGTGGATAATCTTGTACAGATAGCCCATGGAGTTAAAATTGGGAAGAAAACTAAAATAGCTAGTGGAGTTGTAATTTCTGGTGGAACTGTAATAGGAAGTGATTCATGGCTAGGACCAAATGCAACAGTTTCAAGTGAATTATTTATTGGGAATAATGTTAGAATAAATATAGGATCTGTTGTTATAAATGATTTGAAAAATAATTCAAATGTTTCAGGAAATTTTGCATATGAAAATAGATCTGTTATGAAAGATTTTATAAAAAAATTTTATTAAAGAAAGGGAAAAATAAATGAAAACAGAAGAAAAAGTAATGGAAATAATAAATAAAATATTAGAAAAAAAAGAAAAAGCATTGATAAAAAAAATAAAAAAAGAAGATTCATTGAGAGAAGATTTAGAAATGGATTCATTAGATCTAGCAGAATTAACAGTAAGAATAGAAGATGAATTTGGAATAGATGTATTTGAAGAAGGAATAATAGACAAAGTGGGAGAAATACTAGAAAAAATAAATCAAAGGTGATAAAGATGAAAATATTTTTTCATAGTGAAAAAAAGACAAAAACATATGAAGACTTAATAAAAGAAATAAATGAACAAAAAAGCATAAAAAAATACATAAAAGAAAAAGAACCATATGAAATAATAAAAAACTTAATAGTAAGCTTAATATATGGAGAAAAAATAGAATTAATAGATAGTGAGTTTACAAAAGAAGAAATAGAAAATTTAGGGTTATCAGAAAAAAAGTTAAAAGAAAAGAAAATATTAGAAAAAATAGAAATAAAAAATTATGAACAAATAATAAAAGAAATAGAAAAAAATAAAGAAATTTGGGAAATAACATTATATACGTCTGGAACAACAGGAAGACCAAAAAAAGTAAAACATAAATTAAAAACAATAGCAAGAAGTGTAAAAAAATCAGAAGAAAATAAAAAAAATATATGGGGATACGCATATAATCCAACGCATTTTGCTGGATTACAAGTATTTTTTCAAACATTATACAATAAAAATTCAATAATATACATATTTGATATGGAAAGAAAAAAAATAGAGGAGACACTAAAAAAATATGGAGTAACACATATATCAGCAACCCCAACATATTATAGAACAATGCTACCATACATAAAAAATGAAATACCTAATATGCAAAAAGTAACAACTGGTGGAGAAAAATATGACCAAGAACTTGAAAAACAACTGCAAAAAATATTTCCAAATGCAAAAATAAGAAATGTATATGCTTCAACAGAAGCAGGAAGTTTGTTTTCGTCAAAAGGAGAAATATTCAAAATAAGTGACAGAATGAAAGATAAAATAAAAATAAATGAAGAAAAAGAACTTTTAATACACAAAAGTTTATTAGGGGAATCAGAGACATTTGAATTAACTAATGAATGGTATAAAACAGGAGATTTAGTAGAAAAAATAGAAGAAAAACAATTCAAATTTATTTCAAGAAAGACAGAGATGATAAATATAGGGGGATATAAAGTAAACCCATATGAAATAGAAAAAGAAATAAAAAAAATAGAAGGAATAAAAGATGTAATAGTAAAGGCAAGAAAAAATAAAATAACAGGTAATATACTAGTAGCTTTAATACAAATAGAAGAAAAAATAGATAAAAAAGAGAAGGAAAAAGAGATAAATCAAAAATTAAAACAAAACTTACAAAAATGGAAAATACCAAGAATAATAAAATTTGTAGAAACAATAGAATTAACGAGGACAGGTAAGAAGGTGAGAAATTGAAAACAATAATATTGACAGGAGATTCAAGAGGTCTTGGAAATCAAATATGTGAAACATTACTGAAAGAAGGATACAAAGTCATAGGGATAAGTAGAAAAGAATCAGAACGAACAAAAAATTTAAAAACAAAATATAAAGAAAAATATAAACATATAAATTATGATTTAAGTCAATCAGAGCAAATAAAAGAACTATATTTAAATCAATTAAAAAAAGAAGGGCCAATATATGGATTAATAAATAATGCAGCTATAGCATATGATGAAATAACAACAAATGCAAAAATAGAACCATTAGAAAAGATGTATAAAATAAATGTAATAACTACAATAATGTTGACTAAATATATAATAAGAGATATGCTTTTAAATGAGATAAAAGGAAGTATAGTAAACATAACATCTGTTTGTGCTCATACTGGATACAAAGGATTAAGTATGTATGCATCTACAAAAGGAGCAATAGAAGCATTTTCTAAAACAGTTGCAAGAGAATTTGGAAGTAAAAAAATCAGAAGTAATTGTGTAGCCCCAGGTTTTATGGAAACAGATATGAGTAATAGTTTGAAAAAAGAACAAAAAAATAGAATATATAAAAGAACATCATTAAAAGAAGCAACGAATATTGAAAGTGTTTCGAAGACTGTAGAATTTTTATTAAAAGATGAGAGTTTTTCTATAACAGGTCAAGTTATTCATGTTGATAATGGTACTATTTGATTTTAATTTATATAATAATTAAAGTAAATAATAAAAAGAACGATAATAATATGAAGTTCTCTGGCCGGAGATAAAAAATATTAGCCCATGGAAGGGCATAAAAAAAACATGGAGGTGAAGTTATGAGAATAAATCATAATTTAAATGCATTAAACGCATGGAGAAACTTAGGAAATGCAAATTCA
>NZ_JASUSU010000082.1:0-5381 GCF_030445905.1 Oceanotoga sp.
TTATTCCTTTTTTTACTTGTTTTTATTTTTGTTGCTTTTCATTTACTTGTTTTTTATTTCATATCCCTTTTTTATTGCTCTATTTTTCAAGTCACTATACTATTATATACTTTTTAGATTTAAAAAAGAAATTAATTAAATTAAGATATAAATTAGTTATTAGTAAAAATGATACAATTATATTGAAACTAAATATTCATTAATGATGAAATAAAAAAGGTGATTATTCATGAACATTAATTTTAAAGATTATGTTAGAGAAATGGATTTAATACCAAAATATATTTATTTTAGGGATATTGAAAATATTCCTAAAGATTCTTCTGTCATGAAAGAATTAAGAAAAAATTTATTAATGCATTTTCATATAAAAAAATTATAAATTTACAATTAGAAGATGGTTCTTGGGGAAATTTTCATAGCTTAAGCATTTCTTTTAATAATAATTATAATGTTGAAAGTGCATTGAGAAGACTTTTAATTCTCGGGCTTGATTTGGATGATGAACCGATTTATAGATGTTTTAATTATCTCATAGGTTTTTTAAAGAATGAACATGAATTAAGAGATAGAAAAGAAAAAAAACATGATTGGAATTTATTGATGAAATTATTTGTTTCAACTTGGATAGAAATTTTAGATCCCAATAATTACTTTACAAAAAATATTGTTGATAATTGGGTAAATATAATAACAGAAACTTTTAAAAATGGATATTATGATGAAAAAAAATATTTAAAAATTTATAAAGAAATTTTAAATCCAGAAGATAAAAAGTGTATATGGGGATTAAAAAACTTTTATGTAGTATCTTTAATGGCAGAAAAATTAAATCCTGAAATTGAATTTTATTTTCTTGAATATATTTTTAATTCTAATGATGGAATATATTATATTTATGATGATAATTTAAATGAATTTCCCATCGATTTTAAATCTAAGAAAGCTAGTAGACTTATATATGCGTATGAAATTCTTTCAAAATATTCTGGAATAAAGAGTAGGGTTAAAAATTTTAAAAATTGGATATATTAAAATTTAGAGGAAAATTTTTGGGATTTAGGTAAAATAAACCGTGATTTGATACATTTTCCCCTCTCGGATTCTTGGCGAAAAAATTTGAATAGAAAAATAGATAGTACTTTAAGAATTTTAAATCTTATGAATAAAATTTAAGTGTATAATTTGTTTGTAAGAATTAAACTTTAAATTTGATATTTGATATGAGGTGTATTATGGTTTTTCTTAGAATTATAAGTTTTTATCTTTTTGTCGCGGTTTTGATAACTTCTTTTCTTTTGTCTATAACATATTCAAAGGGAAAAAGGGGAGATCTTAAAAGTTTTTTTATGCTTTCTTTAAGTTTAGATATATATATGCTTGGGTATTTGATGGAACTCAATAGTAAAAATATTTCAGATATGATATTTTGGAATCAGATTCAATATATTGGTATACCATTTTTTCCAGCTTTTTGGCTTTTAGCTTGTTTAACATACGCAAAGTATAGAATAAGCTTTAAAATATATTTTTTATAATGATAATACCTTTTATGACCTTTTTTATTAGATTGACAAATCAATTTCACAATTTTTATTATAAAGAATTGAGTGTTAGGGCTTTTGATGGTATAGACCTTTTATATATTGAAAAAGGTCCATGGTATTATGTTCAAAGTGCATATATAATTTTTGCAATATTTCTTTCATCCCTTTTGATATGGAGAGTTTATGTTAAAAGAACTTTTGAGGATAAAAAGAGGTTAGAAATAGTTTTTGTTGGAACTTCTATTCCTTATTTAGGGTTATTATTATTGATGCAAAAATTTTGGAATACCGGTATAGATTGGATGGCTTTGTTTTTGCCTATATCATTATTTATAATATCCTATGCTTTTTTGAAATATGATTTTTTAGAAATAAAGACATTTGCAAGAGAAAATATTTTTGAGAATAGTTCTTATGGAATTATTTTGTTGAGTAATGATGATAAAATAGTTGATTATAACATAAAAGGTAAAGATTATGGAAGAATAATAGAGATAATCAAATTAACTTCTGATAAAAAGAAAAATTTTAAAATAGATAAAATAATTTTAAAGTCTTTATCTGAAAATAAAAAAATAAAATTAGATGTTTTACATAACGGAGAAAAAATATTTTTTGAATTGGAGTTTAGAAATTTAACTGGAGATAATGATATATTGATGGGTAAGGTTATCTATATTAAAGATATAACTCAATTTGAATTATTAAATTTAAAATTACAAATTTTAGCAAATATAGATGAATTAAGTGATTTAAAGAATAGAAGAGCTTATATCAAGGAGTCTTTAGACTTATATAAATTTGCTTTTGAGAATAATATGAATTATTCAGTTACAATGATAGATATAGATTTTTTTAAAAAAGTTAATGATTCTTTTGGACATGCCTGTGGAGACTATGTTATTAAAGAGTTTGGACATCTTATGAAAAAATATTTTGATGGAAATGAAATATATGGAAGACTTGGTGGTGAAGAATTTGCCATTACTATTTGCAATGAAGATAGTAATTATATTTATAAAAGAGTAGATGATTTTAGAAAAATTATTGAAAATTATAATTTTAATTTTAAGAATAATAGTTTTAAGATAAGCATAAGTATCGGAATTGCTTTCAATGAAGATTTTGTATATTCTTTTGAAGAACTTTTGAATTATTCTGATAAGCTTTTATATGAGGTTAAAAATTCTGGAAGAAATAAAACATATATAAAAGAGATGAAATTTTAAATTTCATCTCTTTTTAATTATTTTAAAACTTTAATTTATCTATATTTTTTATTTTCTTAAAGAGTTAGAAATTTTAGTACCAGCTATTTGTATTATTTGAGTTAATATTATCAGTATAATAACATCAGCAAGAAGAACATCGGCTCTAAATCTTTGATAACCATAATTTATTGCCATTGAGCCAAGTCCACCAGCTCCAACTGTTCCCGCAATAGCTGTATAAGTTATAAGGTTTATTAGCATTAAAGTAATATTTGAGATTGTTTCTGCAGCTGTTTCAGGTATTAATATTTTTGTTATAAATTGTGAGTTTGTTAATCCCATAGATATAGATGTATCCCATAATCCAGAGGTTAAGTTATTAAATGAATTTTCAGAAAGTCTTGCCATAAAAGGAATAGCTGCGATAGATAAAGATACTATAGCATAATTAGGCCCTATTATAGTTCCTATTAGTAACTTTGCCAGAGGAATTAAAAGTATTATCAAAATTATAAACGGTATAGATCTTATTATATTAACTATTGCATCTAATATTCCATAGGTTATTTTTGATATTTTTTTATCACTTTTTGAGAGTATATATAATGCTATTCCTAGTGGTAACCCTACAATTACAGCGATTAATCCAGAAATGAATGTCATATATAAAGTTTCTAATGTTGCTGTTAATAATTCATTTATCATTGCAACACCTCCAAACTATAAACTTTGGAGTCTAATTCTTTTATAAAATCATTGATTTTTCCATTTTCTGATTCAACATTTATAATTAAAGTTCCATAAGGATTATCTTTTAAATGTTCTATTTTTCCATAGAGAATATTTACTTTCACATCATATTTTTTAGATACTTCATCAAGGACAGCTTCATGAGTATGTTTTCCCCAGAAAACTATTTTTAATAATTTTATGGTTTCTTTACTGGAAAGCTGTTTAGCCCTTGACCAATCGATATTAATTTCTTGATAAAATTCTTTAAATATTTCATTTTCTTTTTCTACAAATAGTTCATGTACAGGTCCAAAAAATTCAACAGATCCATTTTTAAGATATACAACTTTATCGCATATTTTTTTTATGACATCCATTTCATGAGTTACTATTATTATAGACAAGTTGAATCTTTTATTTATATCTAATATTAAATCTAAAATTTTTTGTGTTGTCTGAGGATCAAGAGCAGAAGTTGGTTCATCTAGGAGAAGTATTTCAGGATTATTTATCATTCCCCTTGCTATTGCTGTTCTTTGTTTTTCTCCGCCAGATAATTGAGAAGGATATGAATTTTTTTTATGTGATAGATTAACTTCTTCAAGTATTTTATCAACTTTTTTTTCTATTTCTTTTATATCTTTTTTTTCTATTTCAAGTGGTAAAGCTATGTTATCAAAAACATTTCTTGTGGATAATAAATTAAAATGTTGAAAAACAATACTTATTTTTTTTCTGAGATTTCTTAAGTCTTTTTTATCTACAGTAGTTATATCTATTTCATCAAGAAATATGTTGCCAGAAGTAGGTCTTTGTAAAAGATTTAAAGTTCTCAATAAAGAGGATTTTCCTGCTCCAGATAAACCTATTATTCCGAATATTTCTCCGTTTTTTACTTCGAAATTTATATCTTTTAATACATGGTTTTTGTTTTCATAGACTAAATTTAAGTCTTTTACTTTTAACAATTTAAACCCTCCATTAGAATACAGGAACTACTGCTCCATTATATTTTTCTAATATATATTTTTTAGTTTTTTCAGAAGTCAATACTTCTATTAAAGCATTTACGAGTTTATCATCTTTTTTGTTTTCTTTTATTGCTATTATATTTGCATAAGGTGAATTAGAATCTTCAATATAAATAGCATCGTTTAAAGGATTTAGTCCAGCTTCTATTGCATAATTAGTATTGATTATGGCTCCTGCAATACTTTCATCTTCCTTATAAGTTCTTGGTAAAAAAGCAGCATCCATTTCTTTGAATTTTAAATTCAAAGGGTTTTTATCAATATCTCTTATAGTAGCTATTAATTTGTCATCTGTTTTTAAAGTTATTAAATTGTTTTGTTCTAATAATAATAAAGCTCTTCCTTCATTAGTTGAGTCGTTTGGTAATATAATAAGATCATTTTCTTTTATATCTTTTTTTGTATAAAATCCCATAGGTTCAACATGAATTTTTGAAATTGAAATAAGATCTTCTAAATTATTTTTTTCTGAAAATGTTTTTAAATAAGGTTCGTGTTGAAAAAAATTGGCATCTATAGATCCATCTTCGAGTGCGAGATTTGGTTGAACATAATCTGTAAATTCTATAATCTTTAAATCTACGCCCGTTTTAGCTTTAAAATCATCAGCTACAAAATTTAAAATTTCAGTGTGTGGAACGGGAGTTGCACCAATTTTAAATGCCTTATCTTTTGAAGTACCGTTAACAGTCAAAAATACTATCACCAAAACAACAATTGCAACTAAAACACCTATTAAAACTTTTCCCTTTTTCATAAAAACACCTCCCTCTATAAAATACGCTTAAGTGAATATTTCATGATAATTCATAGAAATTAAAAAAAACAAAAAAATATAAAAGATAATAAATAATGAAAGA
>NZ_JASUSU010000038.1:0-27325 GCF_030445905.1 Oceanotoga sp.
AAATTAAATAATAAAATGAATAAAATAAGAAATACATTTTTTATTATAAATTTTTTATTTATATCCATAAGAATCCCCCGTATAAAACAATATTATAATAAATTATACCTTAAGAACTTTTTATTTCAAAATAAAAAGTAGTGTGTTTTAAACACACTACTTTAAGAATATCATTGTTGAGGTTGTTGAGGATCTTGATAATCATTAGGTCCTTGAGGATCTTGAGGGCCTTGACCATTTTGTCCATTTTGACCATATATTTGCTGACCTATTTTCATTGATTCTTGTTTTATTTCATCAACTAAAATTTTAATTTTACCTATATTATCTTCAGCAAGAGCATCTCTCAAATCTTTTATTTTTAATTCTAAATTAGATTTTACATCTTCTGAAATCTTATCTTTATTTTCATTCAAAAGTTTTTCCATTTGATAAGCTAAATCTTCAGCTTGGTTTTTAAGCTCAATTTCTTCTCTTTTTCTCTTATCTTGTTCTTCATATTCTTGAGCATCTTTAATCATTTTTTGAATTTCATCAGAATTTAACTTTTGTCTTCCAGTAACAACCATAGATTGTTCTTTGTTTGTACCTAAATCTTTTGCTGAAACATTAACAATTCCATTTGAATCTATATCAAAAGTTACTTCTATTTGAGGAACTCCACGAGGAGCAGGAGCTATTCCAGTTAATTTAAAACTACCCAATAAAGCATTATCTTTTGCAAGTGTTCTTTCACCTTGAAATATTCTAACTTCAACTTCTGGTTGAAAATCTACTGCAGTAGTAAAAGTCTGGGATTTTTTTATAGGTATTTTAGAGTTTCTTGGAATTATATTTTGAACTAATCCACCCTTTACTTCTACACCTAAAGATAAAGGAGTTACATCAACTAATACAATATCTTTATCTGTATTTCCTGTCATAACTGCCCCTTGAACAGCAGCTCCCAATGAAACTGCTTCATCTGGGTTTACTCCTTTATTAGGTTCTTTACCAAAGAATTCTTTTACAAGTTTACTAACAGCAGGCATTCTTGTAGAACCACCAACTAAAAGAACTTCATCTATTTCATTTACAGAAAGACCGGAATCTTTCAATGCATTTTCCATAGGAATTCTTGTAGCTTGAATCAAATCGCCAACTAAATCTTCGAACTTAGATCTTGTTATTTTCTTTTCTAAATGAAGAGGTTGACCATTGGCTACAGTGATAAAAGGTAAATTTATTTCAGTTTCAAGTTTAGAAGAAAGTTCTATTTTTGCACCTTCGGCAGCTTCTTTTAATCTTTGAATTGCTTGTTTATCTTCTCTCAAATCCACATTATGTTCTTTTTTAAATTCTTCTGCGAGAAAATCTATAAGTTTTTGGTCGAAGTCATCTCCACCAAGTTTATTATTACCAGATGTTGAAATAACTTCTATTATATCATCACCTATTTCCAGTATAGAAACATCGAAAGTACCGCCACCAAGATCATATACAACTATTTTTTTATCTCCTGAATTTGATTTATCAAGTCCAAAAGCAATAGATGCTGCTGTAGGTTCATTAATAATTCTTAGAACTTCTAAACCAGCTATTTCACCAGCCTCTTTTGTTGCCTGCCTTTGTGAATCATTAAAATAAGCTGGAACTGTTATAACTGCTTTTGTTATTTTACCATTCAAATAATCTTCAGCATCTTTCACTAATTTTTTTAATATAAATGCACTTATTTGTTGTGGAGAATAAGATTTATCATCTATTTTAACAATATGATCAGTACCCATATATCTTTTTATAGATCTAACAGTCTTATCTGAATTCAATACAGCCTGTCTCTTAGCTGGTTCTCCAACTATAATTTCACCATCTTTTGTAAAAGAAACAATAGATGGTGTTGTTCTTTTGCCTTCTGAATTTGGAAGGATTTCAACATTTCCATCAGGTTTCATCCAAGAAATTGCTGAGTTCGTTGTACCTAAGTCTATACCTACTACATATTCTTTTTGACTCATAGTTAAACCTCCTTTTACATCTTAACATTTTCAATAATATTATACTTTAAAAAAAACATTATTTCAACCCATTTCAAAAAAAACAGAAAAAGGACATAATCGTTATTAAAATTTAATTTAAATTTATTTAAATGTATTTGTTTCTAAAATTTATATCACTTGTAATAATAGAGTGAAAAAATCAATAAAAATTTTCTTTTAAATCGGAAAATATATTATTATAATCATTTAAATATTTATTTCTTGACAATTTTTCGTCTATTGAAAATGTTTTTAATTCAAAAGAATCTTTTGAGAATCTATTTATAATTTCTCCATTTGGAGATGTTAATTGACTCATACCTGTAAAATTATATGAAACATCATTATTTTTTTGTTCTCCATAAGTATTTGAAGTTGCAATAAAAATTTTATTCTCAAGGGCTCTTGTTTTTGAAGCTTCTTGGCAATAGGGCATTACAAGATTTGATGGATGTAGTATTATATCGGAGTTCATTTTACTTAATTTTCTAAATGACTCTGGAAAAAACCAGTCAAAACATATAGCTATACCATACTTTATATTATCCACTTCGACTACTTTAAAACCAGTATTTCCATTATCAAAAAATAATTTTTCTTTATAAAATAAATGAGTTTTTCTATAAACTTCTATATTCCCGTATTTTGTTATCATGCATGCAGAATTGTAATATGAATTATTTTCCTTTTCAACAAATCCATATACTATATTTAAATTATTTTTTAAAGATAAATTTTTTAAGGTTTTAAAGACTATTCCTTGATTTTCCATGGGAGATTCATAGACATATTCTAACTCATTTTTATTTTTAAAAGAATATCCTGTAAAAGCTAATTCAGGCAAAACTAAAGTTGTATCTTTCAGATTTTTTATAGCGTTTACAACAAAATCTAAATTTTTCTTTTTTTTCAAAAATTCTATTTTATATTGTAATATACTTACATTAAACATTGCATTTCACCACCCTTTTTTCTGAAATTATATAATCTAATTTTATATCATGATTTTCTGATTTAATATTTTCAATTATTTGAAAATCAAAACAAAATCCTATTAAAACACTTCTTTGATTTAAATCAAAGAATTTATCATAAAAACCTCCACCGTATCCAATTCTTTCGCCTTTTATGTTGAAAGCCAAACCCGGTATAATATAATAGTCTAAAGAATTATTTATAGTATTGTTAAATGGTTCAGAAATCCCATAATTACTTTTCAATAAAATAGAATCTTTAGAAAATTCATGAAAATTCATATATTTATTTTTAACTTTTGGTAGATAAAAATATACATCATTCAAAAGATCTGTTAATAACAAAGGATTTATTTCATTTCTTATAGGATAAAATAAACCAATACTTTTTGGCTTTTTATCTTTTAAAAAATTTAATACATTTATACAAGCAATTTTAGAGTTTTTTATAATTAATTCATTTGAAAGTTTATTTCTTTTTTCTTTTAATTGTTTTCTAATTAAAGATTTTTGCATGGTTTCCTCCTTAAATTTAATTTTTAAAATTTCGAAGTAAATTAATTATAACAAAATTATGTTATAATAAAAAAGGCTATAATAGATAATTTAAAGCGAATAGCTTTTTAAAAGGAGATGCTTTTTTTGTTATTAGATTTACATTGTCATAGTACATTTTCAGATGGAACTAAAAATCCAGCGGAAATAGTTAAAATTGCTAAAGAAAAAAACTTAGAATACTTATCTTTAACAGATCATGATAATACTAGAGGTATAAAAATTGCTCATGAAGAAGCAAAAAAAAGTGGAATTAACTTTGTTACTGGGGTTGAAATAAGTTGTGAATATCCTACTATGTTAGATATGTTAGGTTATGGAATGAATATTTATGATGAAAAATTTCATGATACATTAGAAAAACTTTTGAAATATAGAGAGGATAGAAATATACTTATGATTGATAAATTTAAAACTCTCGATATAGATATAAATATTGAAGAAGTTCAGAAAGAAGCTGGAAGTAAAGTTATAGGTAGACCTCACTTTGCAAGAGTTTTAGTGAAAAAAGGTTATGTTAATAATAAAGATGAAGCTTTTGATAAATATCTTGGAGATGGTAAAAAAGCTTATATGCCTAAAAAAAGACTAACTCCAGAAGAAGCTATTGATTTAATAAAAAATGCTGGGGGATATCCAGTTTTAGCACATCCAAAATATATAAATCTTAAGTCTAAAGATTTTATTAAACTTGTTAAAAAGTTGAAAAATATTGGATTATCTGGAATAGAAGTATTTTATAGTAAACATTCAAAGGGAGAGATAGAATTTTTCAAACAAGTTGCAATTGAAAATGATCTACTTATGACTAGTGGAAGTGATTTTCATGGTGAAAACAAACCAGATATTTCTCTTGGTATGAGTGTCGAAGATAAATATTTAGAAAAAACAATAAATACATTATTTAAAAGTTAAGGGGGAGTTGTATGAATTTAAATTATCCTGTTATAGTACTCGGAAATGGACTGGGGGATAAGAAAACACCTTCTTATAGTTTAAAAGCTTTTTTGCAAGATATAGATTATGGTGCTGATGGTATAAATATAAATTTAAAAAAGTTGAAAGATAATTCTTTAATAGTTTGGGATCAAGATTATATAGATTATAATGATGAAAAAAAGTTTTTAAAAGAAATTGATTTTAAAGAAATTTCAAAAATAAAAGTTCAAAAACAAAATAGATTTGTATCTTTAGAACAACTTTTTATAAAAATGCCAGAAAATATTCTTTTCAATATTAATGTTGAAGAAGATTATTTAGAGTATGTAATAATGTTAATAAAGAGTTTTAATGCTCAAAATAGAGTTATGGTATCGGTATCTGATGCTGATTTAATAGATAAAATAAATTCGATCGATGAAGAGATATTTATAGGCTTGAATTATTCTACTGAAATTAGAACACAAGATTTGATGAATAAAAAATTATATTCTTTGAATATAGATTTTAATAAATATAAACAAAACATTGAAAAGATAAAAGATCAATCTTCTTTTATAAAAGAAATAAATATAAAAGTCATGATAAATAATTTAATAGATGAAAATTATATAAAAAATCTTAAAGGATATTATGATTTTTTTTCAACAAAAAATGTAGAAAAATCTGTTGAAATACTTTCCAATATATATTAAAGGAGGAATATGGGTGTATCCAAGAATTATTTTTGATGGGGAAAAATTAATACAAAATTATAAAAATATAGAAAATAAACTCAAAGATAAAAAAATAGACCTTGCATTAGTTACAAAAGTTATATGTGCAGATCCAAATATCATAAAAATATTTGAAGAAAATGGAGCAAAATTATTTGCAGATGCTCGTCTTGATAATATATTAAAGATGAAAAAAAATGGTATAAAAGGAAAATTCATGCTTTTGAGAATTCCTATGATATCAGAATTAGAGAAAGTCATAGAGAATGTAGATTATGTTTTAATCAGTGAATTAAAAACCTTAAAAAAATTAGGAGAAATTTCATCTTACAAAAATAAAAAAATAAAAGTAATATATATGATAGATCTTGGAGATTTAAGAGAAGGTGTATGGTATAAAACTTCTTTAAATGAATTAATAAGAGCTTCAAAAGTAAAAGGGATAACTTTAGAAGGAATAGGAACGAATTTAGGTTGTTTTGGAGGAATTCTTCCAGATGAAAATAATATGAAAGAAATTGTTTTAATAAAAAATGAATTTGAAAAAAATACTGGAATAAAATTAAACTTGATTTCTGGAGGAGCGACAGCAAATCTTCCATTGGTAGAAAAAAATAAACTACCTATAGAAATAAATAATCTAAGAATCGGTGAAGCTATTTTTTGTGGAACTGATGTTACAAATAACAGGAAAGTTCCTGGAGCCGTTCAAGATGCAATAACTTTAGAAGCTGAAATAGTAGAAATAAAAGATAAACCATCTATTCCAGTTGGAAATATTGGATTAGATGCTTTTGGAAGAAAACCAACATTTGAGGATAAAGGTATTAGAAAAAAATGTATAATTGCTGTTGGTGAACAAGATATAGATCCAAAAGGATTGAAACCAAAAGATAAAAGCATACAAGTTTTACATTCGAGTTCAGATCATACAATACTTGATATAACAAATTGTGAAAAAGAATATGATATAGGAGATATAATATCCTTTGAAATGTCTTATTCATGTACTTTGAAAGCTTCTACGAGCGAATATGTGAAAAAGATTTATAATAAACCCAATAAATAAGAAATTATAAATATTATAATGCTTGAAGAAATCAATATAATTCCTTTTTTGTCAAATTCCTTTACTTTTAATGTATCTGCTTCTTTTTTGCCTTTTCTTAACTCTTTTGCTGAAGATACAAAATAAGTTATAGATAGTAAAAAAGTTATAAAAGCGATAAAAAATAGTATATTTAAAATAGTATTCAAATTAATCACCTCAGATTTTATTATATCACAGTGAGGAGGTAGTAAATTGCAAAATGAATCATTTAACCCTCCAAATAGTCTTGAAGCAGAGGAATCGGTTTTAGGAAGTATTTTTTTAGATCCATCTGTTATTGAAGATATTATGGAAGAAGTGAGATGGCAAGACTTCTACTATGAAAAACATAGACTCATTTTTAAAGTTATAGAAACACTTTTTATAAATGCATTACCTATAGATGTTGTTACTGTAATTGAAAGACTGAGAATGGATAATCTTTTAGATAAGGTTGGTGGAGAAGAAACAATAATAAATCTTGCCCAAGCAGTTCCAACAACCGCAAATGTGATGTATTACTCCAATATTGTAAAAGAAAAAGCTTTACTTAGGAATCTTATAACGGCATCTTCTGAAATTGTTGAATCCATAAGAACAGTTGGAGATGCACAAGAGATACTCGAATATGCTGAGAAAAGAATATTTGCAATAGCTGAGGCAAGGGCTACAAGAACATATGATCTTCTTGGAAATATAATACCTGATGTTGCAGATAATATAGTTTATTTAAAAAATCAAGCTGAATCTGGCAATCTTGGCGTTGTTACTGGAATTGGTACAGGATTTCATTCATTAGATAAAATGACATCTGGGTTTCATAAATCAGATTTAATAATAATAGCGGCAAGACCATCTATGGGAAAAACTTCTTTTGCTTTGAATTTAGCTTCAAATATGGCTTTAAAATATAAAAAAGGAGTAGCTATATTCAGCCTTGAGATGTCTAAAGAACAACTTGTAAATAGAATATTATGTTCAGAAGCTATGGTTGAAATTCAAAAAGTAAGAACAGGTCAAATAAATGATGAAGAATGGACTAAAATTACCAATGCAGCAGGTAATTTACAAGATTCAAAACTTATTCTTGATGATGAACCAGGGCTTGATTCAAGAACTTTGAGGGCCAAGGCCAGAAGAATAAAAAGAGAATTTGATGTTGATGTTATTTTAATAGATTATTTACAGCTTATGCAAGGAAGAAAAGGTGGAAATGACAGTAGACAGCAAGAAATTTCTGAGATTTCGAGATCCTTAAAATTACTTGCAAGAGAACTTGGAATAACTGTAGTAGCTCTTTCACAGCTTTCAAGAGCTGTAGAACAAAGAGAAGATAAGAGACCTCGTTTAGCAGATTTAAGAGAATCTGGAGCTATAGAACAGGATGCCGATATGGTTATGTTTTTATATAGGGACTCTTATTATAAAAGAAAAAAAGAAGATGGACAAGAAAGACTTATTTTAAATGAACCTCATGAATCAGAATTAATAATAGGTAAACAAAGAAATGGTCCTGTTGGGACTATAAAGTTGATGTTTAATCCAGAATTGGCGACTTTTTATGAAATTGATAGATCACATGATATATAGTGGAGGTGATTTAGTGGTAGATATTGAAAAGAAAATAATAGAAATAATAAAACATAAACCTGTAATATTGAAAAAAATTTATGAATTACTACAGGCAGAAAATAAAGAAGATAGAAGATTGATAAGAAAAACAGCAAAAAAAATGTTGAGTGATGGTATAGCTTATAAAGATTCGAAAAATAAATATCATCTTGTTTCATCAAAACAAGTTGTGGGCACTATAGAATTTACAAAAAGTGGGAATATGGCATTTTTAAGCGACAAAAATGGAGATGAAATAGCTATAACTGTTGAAAATTCATTAAATGCCATGCATAAAGATAGAGTTTTAATTGAAAAAATTGGTCAATGGAGAGACTTACCATCTGGTAGAGTTATAAGAATATTGAATAATGAAATTGAAAGAATTGTTGGTCAATTTCAAAAAAAGAAAATGTTTGGCTTTGTAATTCCTCTTAATGGAAAAATAAATTATGATTTTTATATATCACCTGAAAATATGAACAATGCAAAAGAAGGTGAAATTGTTGAGGTTGAAATATTAAAACATAAATCTAAAAATAAAAATCCAGAGGGTAAAATAATAAAAATACTTGGAAAACCTGGAGATCCATCTATAGATTTACCTATAATAATAACAAAGCATGGTCTTCCAAATCCTGGAGAATTTCCTAAAAAAGTTATGGAAGAAGCTTTGAAAATACCAGAAAAAATTTCTAAAAAAGAATTTAAAGGAAGAAAAGATTTTAGAGATCAATTAATATTTACAATAGATGGAGATACCGCAAAAGATTTTGATGATGCAGTTGGATTAAAAAAATTAAATAATGGAAACTATGAACTTGGTGTTCATATTGCTGATGTATCTCATTATGTGAATGACAATTCGGATTTGAATAAAGAAGCTTATAAAAGAAGTACAAGTATATATCTCATAAATACTGTAATTCCAATGTTACCTCATGAACTTTCAGATTGGATATGTTCTCTCGTTCAAGATGAAGATAGATTAACTATGTCTTTAATAATGGAAATAAACAAAGATGGAGATGTTGTAAAATCTAATATATATAATGGAATAATAAATTCAAAAAAGAGATTAACCTATTCAAAAGCGAATAAAATTCTTGAAAATAATGCAGATGAAAATTTAATGGAAGAAATAGGATTTTTAAAGGAAACATTAGAAAGTATGAAAGAATTAATGTATATAATAAGAGAAAATAGAAAAAGAAGAGGTTCAATACTTGATATTGAAAGTGGAGAAGTCTATTTTGAATTTGATGAAAATGGTTATGTAAAAGATATTTTAAAAAGAGAAAGAGGTATTAGTGAAAAAATAATTGAAGAATTTATGATAAAAGCAAATGAAACAGTTGCAGAATTTTTTGACATAAAAGGTCTCCCTTTTATATATAGAGTTCATGAAAATCCTGATGGAGAAATGCTAATACAATTAAAAAACTATTTAGAAATACTTGGTATAAAATTTAAAATACCAGAAACAATGCATCCTAAAGTATTACAAGAAATATTAGAAAAAACAAAAGATCATCCATTGAATGAAAGTATTCAAAAACTTTTAGTTAGATCTATGAAAAGAGCAATATACTCAAATAATAATATAGGCCATTTTGGATTAGCGTCTAATTCTTATACACATTTTACATCTCCAATAAGAAGATATCCAGATCTAATAGTACATAAAATGTTAAAAAAATATATAGAAGGAAAAAATGACCTAAAAAAACAAGATATAGAAAAATATTCAAAAATATTACCCGATATATCTGAAAGTTGTTCAAAAAAAGAAAGAGTTGCAGATGAAGCAGAATGGGATTTAATAGATATGAAAAAGATAGAATATATAAGAAAGCATATAGGAGAAAAATACGAAGTTTTTGTTACTGGCGTTACTAAATTTGGGTTATTTGTTGAAATTCCGGAAAAAATGATAAATGGACTAATTCATATTTCTGAACTTGATGATTATTTTATATACAATGAAAGAGATAATAGTTTAGTTGGAGATAAGACTAAAAAAACTTATAGAGTTGGAGATAAAATAAAAGCTGTAGTTGTAAAAGCCGATAAATTAACACTTCAAGTGGATTTTATACCTTATGAGAATTATATAAAAATAAATAAAAAAAATACTAAAAATTATTTCAATAAAAAAAATAAAAATGGAAATAAAAAAACATTCAAAAAAAAAGGTAAGAACAAATAAGTTCTTACCTAATTATTTTTTATAACATTTATTATCGAATTTATTGAAATATCTCCTTTTATGTTTCCTCTATTTTTAGATCCTCCACCTTTAATATTATAATCAGTTTTTAATTTGTTTATTAAATCATTGATATTAATATTTTCAGAAAAAATACTTATTTGATCATTATACTTATATATAAAAACTTTTTCTGTTAAATCAATATAATTAAAAGCAAACTCTGCATGATTATTTTCATCTTCAAAAAATATAATATCATCATCAATATTATTTAAATTTTCTCCAATTACTTTAGAATAAAGTTGCTTTAAATTTTTTAGATCTTTTATCAATTCTTTATTTTCGTTCAAAAGATTATAAATTTTTGATTTTGAGTCATAAATAGATGTACTCAAGTCATTTGAAATTGATTTTAATGTTTTATGTAAAAAACTAAAATATTTTAAGGCTCTATCACCAGAAAGATAATATATTCTTAAAAGATTCCCTTTTATTTTTTCTATATTTATTATTTTTAATAATTTTAATTCTGAAGTATTTTTTACATGAAATCCTCCACAAGCTGAAATATCTATGTTTCCAATTTTTATTAATCTTATATCATCTTCGATCTTATCAGATATTTTTTTTCTCAAATTAAATTTTGAGATATTATTTTTATCAGTTAAAATCTCTTCAACATTTAGTGATTCTAAGACATAATTTGAAAAAATTTGTTCGATTTCTGTTATTATTTCTTCATTCAGATTGTTTAAATCAATATCAATAGAAGAATATTCTTCAGACATATGAAAACTCAATGTGTCGATATCAAATTTATCTTTTAATATTGCTGATAAAAGATGCTGAGATGTATGTTGTTGAGCTATATCAAATCTATTATTTTTATCTATTAAATATGAATGAATACCAGGTGATAATTCATCTGTTATATCAACACCATCTTCATAACTTTTTAAAACTTTTATATTATTTATAAAACCTCTATCTCCAAGTTGCCCACCTTTACCATCAGGATAAAATGGATTATTTTTTATTTTTACATTATAAAAATTCTTTAATTTTTTAATAGATAAAATTTCTAAAGTATTCAAAATAATTCCCCCTATTTAGAAGTTTTTACAATATAATTATCAATATTTAAATCCACAAAATTAAAAGAATTTTTAATTTTTTTAGACCAATTAATATTATAAGGATGTTCTAATCTTGTAGATATAACGGTCTCAAATCCAAATAATTCAGATATGTTTAAAGCTTTTCTCATATTCAATAATCCACCCATTTTAGTTATATCTAATACTAATCCTTGCCCTTTTAATTTCTTTATATTTTCCATATTTTCTATAGATTCATCCCAAAATATAGGTAATTCGTACATATCATAAATATTATCTTCACTTCCAGGTTTGACAGGTTGCTCAAATCCTATAATAGATAGATCTTTTAAAATATTATAAACACGTCTAAATTCATGATAATTTAAAAAACCTCTAAAATCAAACCATAAATCATATTTTCCAAATAATTTTTTTATATTTATAATATCTTTTAAATCAGGTTTTTCTATAAATTCAAATTTTAATGTATTTTTTTTATCTAAATTTAAAGAATATATATTTAAATCTTTTTTCCAATAAACCCTTTTAAGGGTTTCCTGATATGTATTGTCTTTTTTTGTATATAATATTTTTGAAATATCTATTGAATTTTTTTTGATTAAATAATCTGAAATAGCTAACAAAACAGCTGTTTTTGCAGCATGTTCTTTTTTTATGATAAATTCTAAATCTGTCTGAAAATCATATAATTCATTTAAATCATCAAAATTTTCACTAAATCTTCTCAATGATTCCACTACAGCCATAGTTGTTTTAAAGGTTTCTCCAAAATTTTTATAAGGAGTTGCACTTCCTAATCCTTCAATACCATCTTCGTCGATTATTTTAAATACTATGTGTTCTTTCCATTCCATATTTAAATTTTTTAGTATAGATCTCTCTTGCCAATAAAAAACATCTCTTTTTCTAATCATAAGAACCTCCAAAAAATTTAAAGGGAAGCGATAAGCTTCCCAAATTATTATTTTTATTTCATTATTATGAGCCAAATATAAGAAATTATTAATCCAAGTATAGGGGATAAAATTATTTCTTTTTTTCTGAATTTTTCGAAGAGATATTTATATATAATTCCAATAATTCCAGAAATTATAGCGAATAAAAAATTCTGAGATAAAATGAATATAAAGATGACTAACCTTTCAGTTGTCCCTGCTGTATCTTTCTTTTCTCTTGGATATATTTCAAAGATTCGAAATATATAAGTTAAAAAACTTGTAGTTATCATCAAACCTAAAATATATAGTTGAAAATTATTAGTTAAAAAAGATCCTTCCAAATGACTTTTAAAAATATAATTTAGGATGAAAAAAATTATCAAGCCGATAAATTCAAATAAAGGAGTTGTATTCTTTTTAATTCTAATCAAATCAAATAAAATATGAATGATAAAAGATAAAATTAACACATAAAAACTTTTAGAATTTAAAAGCTCAAAATTAAAAGATAAAAAAACTACTGCAGCCCATATTAAGTGTAAATAATAAGTTTTTTTGTTCAGAAACTTCTCGGAATAAACATTAGAGAAAGCAAAATCTGTTATAAAATGACTCAAAAATATATTTAAGGGCACCATCAAACCTCCTTAATTCAAAGAAAAGCCACATCTCCTCTATTTCCCTCAGAAATATATAAGGCTTTTTTTAATTTTTCTAAAATTTTGTTTAAATCTTCATTTGGATTACTTACTTCTGTTATTCCAAAAGCTAATGAGATATTTCTATAAGAAGATTTTATTTTATTAGATCTTCTTTTTATTCTTTCACAGGCAATTTCAGCGTTTCTTAATTCTGTAAATGGAAGTAAAATTCCAAATTCCTTTCTTGAAATTTTCATTACTTCATCTGATTTCCTTGTGGAAATTTTTATCATTTTATAAATGTCTTTTACTGTTTCATCAAGTTCTATTGAAGAAAGATTATTTTTATGTTTATAAAAATCTAAAACTGAAACTAAAGCCAAAGAAAATGAACCTCTACTTCTATTTAATTTCTCAAGTTCATTTTTAATTCTTTGTTTGAATGCTCCTCTACTACCTCTGGCCATTACAAAATAAATAGCATTTTGTATCTTTAACCTTATAAGATCTTCATCAAATTTTTTTAATATAAAATCTATACCATCGTACTTAAACAGCTGATTTGAGTTTATGTTTTCTATCGTATTACTAACTACTATATGAGGAAAAGAATAATTGAGAGTTTCTTTAACTATTGCAAAATCAGAATTAAAAACGTCTTCTTTTTCCACCTCAATATTGTTTTCATCTAATATTTCTAAAATTTTTTCTTTTGTTTCCCCCTCGTCAATATCCATGTATGTCGAATATAAAGAATTCATAAACATCACTCCACCTTTTAAAATTTATTAAGAAAAATTATAATATATTAATTTTCAATAAAAATAGATTAATTAACCCAAATATATTATATCAGAAAAAATATAATAATATATAAATTAAGATATATTTGAAAATTCTTTAAAATCAACTGGAACTACATATGTAACCCCATTTTTCATGGTTATACCATGAAAAATTTCAGCTATTTCCATCATAAGTTTATTATGAGTTATTATCATAAATTGAGATTTATGGGCATTATTTTTTATTAATGAAGCTATTTTATCTGCATTTATATCATCTAATGGAGCATCAATTTCATCTAATATATAGAAAGGACTTGGATTTAAATCCATCAAGGAAAATAAAAAAGCTATCGCTATCAAAGCTTTTTCACCACCAGAAAAAAGAGATAATTTTTGAAAATTTCTACCAGATTTTTTCACAGAAATTTGTATCCCTTGTTCAAATATTTTACCTTCACCTACAAGTCTCAATTCTCCATAACCATTAATAAATAGTTGAGATATATATATTTTAAATTTTTCATTTAATTTTTCAAAAAAGTCTCCATAAATTTTTTCTGCATTTGAATCTAAATCATTTATAGAATTTTTTAATTTATTATAAGATTCTACTATATCTTCTTTTTCCATATTTTGAGTATTGAATTCATTTTCGACTTCATTAAATTCATCTAATACGGTTAAATCAACAGAACCAAGATTTTTTAGATAATCTTCTATTTCTTTTATTTTATTAGAATAAGATTTTAATTCAATTTCATCGAGTTCTACAAGCTCAAATTCGGATGCTTCTATATCTAAATTATTTGCTTTTTCAGTCAAAAATTCAATTTCATGTTTAACATTTTCTATTTCATAGTTTATACTATTATTTCTTTCTTTTTTTTCATTTATTAATTCTTTTAAGTTATTTTTTTCTGTTTCGAGTATTTCAAGATCTTCAGCTTTTTCGAATTTACCGCTTCTTGAAGATTTCATTATATCAAATATTTTTGTAATTTCAGTATTTAAACTATCGTATTCAATTTCTACTCTTTTTATATCATTATTTTTAGATTCAAGGGTATTTTTAATATTAGAATATTTTTCATTTAAATCAATTTTTTCACTTTTTATATGATCTATATTTTTTAATGATTCTACTTTTTTCTGATTATAATAATTTATTTTTTCATCCAAAGAATCTTTTTGATATTTCTTTTCTAATAATGTTTGTTTTAATTCAGTAATTTTAAGGTTAAAATCACTATTTTCAATTTCTAAAGTTTCAATTTCTTTTTTTAAATTCAATGTTTTATTTTTATTTTCGGAATTTATTTTTTGAAAATTTATAATATCTTCTTTAAGAATTTCAATTTCATCTTCATAATTATAAATTCTTTCAGAAATATTTTTATTTGAAGAAATTAAGTTTTTCAATTCTTCATTCAAACTTTTAAATTCATTATTATGTATATTTTTTTCAGAAATTAGATCATTAAGTTTTTCCTTTTCCTCTCTTACAATATCATTTAACTTAATTATTTTTTCACTTATTTTCTTTATTTCAGATTCAGAATATATAATATTTTCTTTATTTTCTTCTAATAAGAAAATAGTTTCTTGTAATTCTCTTTTTCTTTTCAAAATAGAAGAAGAATAATCATATTTGTTTTTACCAGCACTTATAGATCCTTGACCACTTACAGTTTCTCCATTAATTGTAACTATATTGCTATTAAATCCAACTTTTGATAGATTTATGGCACTTTCAATATCATTAACAAGTATTGTGTTTGAAAAAACATATTCCATTATTTTTTGATATTTATTATCAAATTTTATTATATTTATTAAATAGTCTATAACACCAGGTTCATTCAGAAATTTTTTATTTAAATATGATTTAGTCTTTAAAAGATCTAAAGGTAAAAAAGTTATTTTACCCATTCTCAATTTTTTTAAAAAATCAATATAGAATTTAGAGTAAGAAGAACTTTTAATTACTATATTTTGGAGTTTGTATCCAGCTGAAGAAGATATAGCTTCTTCATATTGTTCATTTATTTCCACAATATTTGCTACTACATCTACAACATTATCATCATCTTTAAATTCTTTAAAAAATTCTTTTATAACTGACGAATATCCAGCATATTCAGAAATTTGAAGGTTTAAGTTTTCAAGTTTATTTTTTAATTGAATTCTTTCACTTTTTCTATTTTCCAAATCATTTTTTAATACATTATATTCAGAATTTAAGTCTTTTAAGGCAGTAATTTTTTCTTTTATGGCATTTATGAGACTTTTTTCTTCTTCTGATTTAATGGTCAATTTTTTTCTTATTTTTTTTAGAGAAAGTTCAATTGATTCTATTTTATTCGATTTATTTTCAAACTCTGTTTTTAAAAATTCCAATCTCTCTTTTTTCCCTATAATTGAATTATTTTTTTGTTCGATTAAAGTATTATTTTTATTTATTTCATCTATTAATGTGTTATAAAAGAATTTCTTTTCATTATATAATTTTTGCTTTTGAGATACCGTATTTTCTAAATCATTTTTTTTTGAAAGAATTTCTTCATATTCATTATATATTCTTTCAAAATCTATATTATAAGTTTTTTCTAAAGTTGAAACTTCTTCTAATTTTTGTTCTTCGTTTTTTAATCTTTCATCAAAATTATTGATTTTCCAATCTATTGAAAGTATTTCAGAGTTTAATTCATTTATAGATTCATTTAATCTTTCTTTTTCTTTTTCAAGAGAAGAAGTTCTACTTCTATAACTCTCGATTAAATCAGTATTTTTATTTATTTCATCTTCAACATTATCAATTTCTTCTTTCAAAGATCTATACTTTCTTTCAATATCAAATTGTTCAGAATAAAGTTTTTTTAAATCTAAACTTATATTATGCTTTTCTTTTTCTAAAGTATCAATCGTATTCATTTTATATATTTTTGAGGCACCAAAATAAATTTTTCCAATATTTTGTAATTGTTGCTTATTTTCAAGATATTTTTTTGCTCTTCCTGCTCTTATAGATAAAGACTTTAATCTTTTTTCTGTCATATAAAGAATATCATTTATTCTATCTAAATTTTCTTGTGTTTTTTCTAATAATTTTAAAGAATAATTTTTTTTATCTAAGAAATCTTTTATTTCTGAAGCATCAATAATGATATTTTTTAATTGTTCAGAAGAAGAATTTACTATATCTGAAACTTGTCCTTGAGAAATTATAGAATAGAATTGTTTTCCTATTCCATTAGAAAAAAGATTTAAAATATCTTTTAAAGTAGAGTTTTTATCATTAATAGAATATATATTTCCTTTATTCTTATCAAAGTATTTAGTCAATTTTATGTTTTTTTCATCAATTTCAATTATGAGACTAACCATAGCAAATTTCGAAGGTTTATGTTTATTAGTTCCAGAAAAAACAACATCTTCTCTGTCTTGAATTCTCATTTGTTTATTAGACTGTTCACCCAACATCCATCTGATAGCATCAACAACATTTGATTTTCCAGAACCATTAGGACCTACTATTGCTATGAGATTTTTATTGATATCAATGGAGGTTTTTTTTGCAAAACTTTTAAAACCTTCTATTTCAAGGGTTTTTAATTTCATTTTAAATTCCTCCAGAATCTTTCATTATCTTAGTCACTGCTTTTACTATATCTTCAACATTTTTATCATTATTTAAGGCTTTAATCATTATTCCAATGGCCCTCATATCGAGCCAAGAATACCATCTTGGAGTTCCTTTTTGCATTGAAGGATTTCTTAAAAGATAACTTGGATGAAATGTTGGAAATATTTTAATTCCTGAATACCAATCATAAAATTTTCCTCTCGATTCTGTTATTTTAGTTTTATTAGTTAAATATTTCATACTTGTAGAACCCAATGTAACTATTATCTTTGGTTTAATTTGAATTAATTGAGCTTCGAGAAAATGTCCACAAGAATTCATTTCTTCATCTGAAGGAACTCTATTTTTAGGTGGACGGCATTTCACGATATTAGTTATAAAAATTTGATTTCTATCTATTTTTGCCCAGTCTTTAAACATCACATCAAGTAATTTCCCTGCTCTACCAACAAAAGGTCTGCCAGAAGAATCCTCATCAGCACCAGGACCTTCTCCAACAAAAACTATTTTAGAATTTATATTACCTTCGCCAGGTACAGTATTATTTCTGCTTAAATGCAGAGAACATTTTTCACATATTTTTATTTTATCTTTTATAAAGTTCATTTCTTTTATATTTGCCATGTTAAAAACAACTCCTTTACATAAGTCCAAATTCAAATCCATCATCGCTAAAAGCTACATTTTTGTTTGGAAGATTATTTATAAAAAATGTAAGTGTGAATTTTTTTAATTCAAATTGTGGTAAAAATGATATATCAGCTTTTATGTTAAAAGTCCAACAAATAATTCTTTTTTGAATTTCAAATTTTTTAAAATCTAAAATTTCATTTTCTATATCATATTCAAATTCCATATCAGCAAATTCTTTTTCATCACGACTTTCTATACCTATACTGGCAGTTAAAAAATTTTCTTTTCTATAATAATTACCACCAAAAGTCATTGAAAATAAAGAATTTTCTTCCAGAAATTTATTTTTATAAAGTTCAAATCTATTATAATCATCTTTTATATTGAACTTACCAATTAATTTGTTCCCAAAAATATAAAATGAATAACTTGAAAGTAATTCTGGTAGAATTTTTTCAATTTCTTCTTCATATGGATATATTTTATATTCAATTTCTAATCTATTCCTATTGAATAAAACTTTTTCTTTATTTAATATATACTCAATAGGTTTTTCTTCATTATGTTTATACGTGAATTCACTTGTATGATAAAAAGGTTTTAATTCTGATTTAAATTTAACTTCTGTTGTTTTAGGTTTTATTTCAATATCTGTATCAAAAAGTGTTTTAGTTTGTAGTTGATTTTTAAAGTTGAATATATTTAAAGATGTATCTGTTTTTAATTCAAGATAAGAAATTTTATCAAAACCATCCTTCAAAAAATTGTATTTTCTGGTTATTCTTGCAGCATTTTTAAAATTATTTTCGAAAAAACTCAATTTATATCCAATATAATCCCCATAATTAACTTCATCTGTTGCAGAAGGTGTTAAAGAATTTTCAAAAACTTTTTTAAATTCCACAAAATTACCAAATTCCAATATATTCCAACTCATGTCTATTTTAGGTTTTAATGTAAAATCAAACAAAGTATGTCCGATCGAGTACTTTGAATTTTCTGTAAAATCTCTTTTATGATTAAAATTTGAAGTAGTTTCAAAACCTGTTTTTCCATCTATATCGAGTAATTTAAATTTATTTAAAGTATAATCATATTCAAATTTGTTTTTTGAATCTATTTGATTATTTAGAACTTTAGAAGATTCTGAAGTTAGATTATAATATAAATCACCCGTTAAATTTGAGTATTTTGAATAAAAACCATATTTTCCTTTAACTTCTATACGACTATTTTTTTCTTTCCATGCTTCTACTATATTAAAACCGTTTAAATTTTTATATTCTAGATTTACTCCTAACCTTGATAATGATATTATTGATTTTTTATATTTTTTTTGATAAGCATCAGTATAAGCCTGTAAAAATTTTATATAATAAAGAGTATTTTCATTCCAATAAACATTAGATCTGATGTTCTTTATATTTCCATAAGGTGTTTTTAATTCAGGAATATATAGATCAAATTTCATCAAAGTATTCTTATTATCTTGAGTTAATCGCATATAAGAATCTTTATCATAAATATCATATTCAAAACCGAGTTCTGTATTAATATTATTTTCTATATTTGAGTATAAATATAAGTACTTATCAAAAACTTTTATTCCATATTTAAATAAAAACTTTTGATAAGTCAAAGAATTTTCAAAATCATTTGTCATACCATATTTTAATTTCAAAAGACTCTCATTTTCAAATAAATAATTAATTCCTATTAAAAAAGTTAATTTATTATTTTCATAATCAAACTTTAAAGAAAAAGGCTCATTATCATCTTCATTTAAACTTTGAAAGTAAAATGGTAAATATAAAACGGGAACACCAAAAAATTCCAAAGTAACATCTCTTGCTATAAGAAATTTTTCTGGATAAATAGTTACTTTTCGAGATTTAAAATAATATGTTATACAGTCTTTGCAAGTAGTCATTTTAGTTTTTTCCGAAATAAAATAATCGTCCTCTAAAGGTTTGTAAATTTCTTCAGACCAAACCTTGACTTCTACTTCATTTTTATCATCTTTATACTTTTGTAAAGTATAAGAATTTATAAAAAAACTGTCATCTTTTTCGAAATTTATTGTCATTGTAGAAGCTTCAATAGTAGATTCACCATGAGTATAAATAACATTGCCAGTTAATTCAGCACTATTGATAGTATTATCATCATTTAAAACTGCTGAACCTTTTTCAGCAGTTATAATTGAATCTTTATAAAGTATTTTCAATTCTTGATTAAATTGTAAAATATCATCTATTATTTGAAAATCATTTGATTCAATATTGACATTTGCAGAATAACTAATACTTGGGAAAATTAATAATGCAATCAATACTACAAAAATTTTTTTTAAAGGTTCTGTTATTTTAAAAGAAATTTCAGTATCTAATAAGAAAAATAGCAAAATTCCAACAATCCCAAATAAAATATCTGGAATCCATGCTGATAATACAGGATTTATTATTTTTTCTTTACCCAATGCATTAAGCCAAGCTCCAGATCCTTGATAAAGAACAACTAATAAAAATGTAGTTATTACACTCCATGATTTACTTTTCAAGTTTAAAAATAAAGAAAGAGATACTCCTAAAATAGATATAACAAGTGGAGCTAATGCATTTGCAAATTTACTTTGAAAAGAAACTATTAAACCAGAAACATCACTTCCAAGTTTTGAGAAAGTATCTATTTTTTCTTTTAATTCTTTTGAAGTCATTTCATTGGCACTCTTACCAAAATTTAAAAATTCTTCAACATCTTTTTCTAAATCCAAAGAAAGAGATTTAAAAGAAAGATCAAATTCTAAAAAACCATTTGAATCAACTCTAAAACTTCTACCATTTTCCATTTTCCAACCATCTGGATATTTTTTTGCTTTTTGAGCATGAAAAACAGTTGTTTTCTTATAGTCAACTTCATATAACAAAATATCATAAAGAGTTCCATTTTCTCTATCAAGTTCTTTTACAAAAAGATATCTATTATCTCCAAGATCTACAAATTCATTATCGCTTATAACAGCTTCAGGTTTTTGATAAATATATTTAGCCATAGCTTGTTTAGCTTCATAGTTCGATTTTGGAACTATACTATCAAAAAGCATAAAAGTGAAAAAAGATAATAATATTGATATAATCAAAAAAGGTATCATGAGCCTTTTTGCTGGTATACCTAAAGTCTGTATTGCAATTATTTCATTATCATTTGATAATCTTGACATTAACCAAAAAATACCGAATAAAACTCCTACCGGTATTCCCATTGATACAAAATAAGGGAGATTGTACCAAATCAATAAAAGTAATTTATCAAAACCAACTTTATTTCTTACAATTATTTCAGAAAGCTCATATAATAATTGAACACTTACAAATATCACAAAACCAAAGAGTCCCATTAAAAAAGGAGAAAAAAATTCTCTGGAAATATACTTTATAAGTCTTATCATAAATCGTCCTCCAAAGAATAAAAATATTCGAGATTAGTACCTCGGCATTTATAACGAACACCTTTGAGAGCCCATATTATATTTTCAGATATATTTGTTGTGAAATCAGAAAATCTTTCTATATTTGATAATATGTTCAAATGTAAATTTGTTGTTTTAACTGATTCTTTTGATTTATAAAGATGTTTTTTATATGCTGATAATAAAGAATTAACCTCTATATCCATAGCACAAATTTTTTTAGCTGGTTCAAAAAATTTTTTATCTATATCAACTTTTGACAATTTATCTGTCTCAAGATTTATGAAATCAGAAAAAAGTCTTAAAGATATAGACAACATTTCATGGCTTTGAATAAAAATATCTTCAAAACTTACCATATTTACGAATTGGGGTAATTTTAAGATTTCAAGATTTATTTTAGCATTTTCTTCACATAAATCACCCATGTTTTCAAAAATATATGACAGTTTAATACCTAAAAGAGAGGCTTTTAAATATATTCCAGTATAATTATTGGCACTTATCATTGTTAATCCATCATATTCTAATTTAGATTCTAAAAAATCGAGTCTATCATCTTGTTCGATTATCTCGTTGGATAAATTTTTATCTTTTTCAAAATAAGAATCTTTAAATTTGTAAAACATACCTTGTACAAGTCTTCCCATTTTTAAAACATTATTTAAAAATATTATTAATTTATCATTTTTAAATGAATTCAAATGTCTTTCTTCAAAATCATCAATCATCATTCAAACCTCCTGCCAAAAGCCAGTTTTTTATTTAAGGTTGAATAAAAAGTTTCAGTATTTTTTTGTGCAAGTAAAATTCTCTTTTCACTTCCAGAAATTTTTATAGAAGTACCTGGCTCAAGCTTCTTTATTATATTTCCATCTCCTGTTATATATGAAAAACCAGCTGAAATATTATTAATATTTATTTCAATACTTCTATTTGGAGACACAATAAAAGGTCTTATATTTAAAGCATGAGGAGAAAGAGGAACTAATTCCATCATATTTAAATCGGGGTCTATTATACTACCGCCTGAAGAAAGAGCATATCCAGTTGCACCAGTAGGAGTAGAAATTATTATACCATCTCCTAAAAAAGAATACAAAATATGATTTGCAACTTTGACTTCAAGATCTATAGTACCAACTGGTTGACTTTTTTGAATAACAAAATCATTCAGAGCAATTATATTTTTACCATCAATATTGCATTTTATTAAATATCTTGAAGAAAATTTCAAATTTTTATTTTTAATATCCAAAGCAGCTAATTCGATTTCTTCTCTTGAATAAGCGCTTAAAAATCCTAATGTACCGAGATTTATAGATATTATAGGTTTATTATGAAAAGTTGCTATTTGAGAAATTCTTAGTACGGTTCCATCACCACCAAGAACAACGTAAAAATCAGCTGAATTGGCTATTTTTTCATTTACAAACGAACTTGCAGATAATATATCTAAAACTTCTATATTATTATTTTCAAAAATATGAGATATATTTTTTTCAATATATTCTTTATTATGTTTTGTAGGATTAAAAAATAAAATTATCTTCAAAATTTCACCCCAAACGATTTCCAAAGTCTATTAATGTTTGAACTAAAAATCTATCAGTAAAAATTAATATGAGAATTGCTATAAAAGGAGAAAAATCAAACATGCCTATATTTACAGGAAGATATCTTCTTATAGGTCTCAAAAAAAATTCACTTATAGAATCTACTATTGATTTAAACTTATTATAAACTGGGAATAAAAAACTCATAACAACAGATATAATTATGGTTAATTCAATAAAATTTATACTTATTCTTAAAACAGTTCCGATCGCTGTAAAAAAGTTACCCAATGCAAACATTTTATCACCTCAATAATTTCTATTTCCAAATATTTTACTACCTATTCTTATAAAAGTAGCACCATGTTTTAAAGCTAATTTATAATCATTAGTCATTCCCATAGAAAGTTCTTTTAAATCAGGATAAGAAAATTTAAAACTATTTAGAAGTTTAGAGGCTTCAAAAAATACAGATTCTATAATATTTTCATCATCAGTCAATGGAGCCATTGTCATAAATCCATTTATTTTTATATTTTTAAAAATACTGCATTCTTTTAAGAAATTAGAAATGGAATTTTTATCAATACCGGATTTAGAATCTTCTTGTGATATATTAACTTCTATTAATATATTTTGAATTTTATTATTTTGTTCAGCCCTAAAATTTATTTCTTTTATCTCTTTTATACGACTTACTGAATGTATTAATTCACATCTTGGAACTATATATTTTATTTTATTAGTTTGTAATCTTCCTATAAAATGCCAATTTATATCATAATTTGACAAATATTCGGATTTATCTCTTAATTCTTGTGCTTTACTTTCTCCAAATATTCTTTGACCAAAATTATAAGCATTTACTATATCTTCTGCTGGAAAAAACTTTGATACAGCTATTAATTTTGTATTAGGATATATTTTTAATTCATCATATAATTCGTTCAAATTTGATTCAATAGAGTTCATTCAATCACCCCATATTGAAATATTTTTATCTTCATCTTCTTTTACATTTAAAAGATCATAAGCTTTTTGTGTAGCAATTCTTCCACGATGACTTCTAATTATAAATCCATTTTGAAGTAAATATGGCTCATATACTTCACTTATAGAATCTGATTCTATACCCAAAGAAGATCCTAAAGCGTTAATACCTACAGGACCACCTTTATAATTTATTATTATTGTTTTTAATATTTTTCTATCCATATCATCAAGACCAAAATGATCTATTTCAAATAACTCCATAGTTTCTTCAACATCTTCGATGTCAATATTGCTTTTCGATTTTACTTGAATTATATCTCTTACTCTTTTCAAAAGTCTATTTGCTATTCTTGGGGTACCACGAGATCTTTCACCAAGAACTAATGCAGCATCTTCATTTATTGAAATATCTAAAAGATTTGCAGACCTTTTTATTATTTCTTTTAAATCATTAGCTTCATAAAAATCCATTTCTAAAATAATTCCAAATCTTGATCTCAATGGACCTGCTAATAAACCTAATCTTGTGGTAGCTCCTATTAAAGTAAAAGGTTGTAAATCTACTCTTATAGATCTTGCTGAAGGTCCTTTGCCTATCATAATATCAAGTTGAAAATCTTCCATTGCAGAATAAAGAATTTCTTCTACAGATCTATTTAATCTATGAATTTCATCTATAAATAGAATATCTCCAGAATTCAAATTTGTTAATATAGCAGCAAGATCTCCTGCTCTTTCAAGAACAGGACCGCTTGTTATTTGTATATTAGATTTCATTTCATTGGCTATTACATTAGCCATAGTTGTTTTTCCTAACCCTGGAGGACCAGCCAAAACAATATGATCAAGATGATCTTTCCTTATCTTTGCAGCCTTTATTGCAACATCAATTTTTTTCTTAACAGAATTTTGGCCAATATATTCATTTAAAAACTTAGGACGAAGGCTTATATTAGCAACTTCGTCCTTAACCTCCTCAGGGTTGAAAATTCTATCCTCATCAAATTGCATTATAAATTCCTCCATTATGGATAAACTCTATACAAAGTTCTTGCGAACGGAATTGCCTCCCTTATATGATTTAAACCACATATCCAAGCAACAGTTCTTTCTATACCCAAACCAAATCCACTATGAGGTACACTACCAAACTTTCTCAAATCTAAATACCATTCATATTCTTCTTTAGGTAATTTAGATTCTTCTAATCTTTTCAATAAAATTTCTTTTTCCCAAATTCTTTCAGAAGCACCTATTATCTCACCATAACCTTCTGGTGCAAGCATGTCATCACAAAGTACGACTTCAGGATTTTCAGGATCAGGTTGCATATAAAAAGCTTTAGCATTTTTTGGATATTTTTCTACTATTAATGGTTTTTCGTATTGTGATGCGAGTTCAGTTTCATGTTCAGCTCCTAAATCATCACCCCATTCAATACTATATCCTTTTTTTTGAAGAACTTCTACGGCTTGAGTGTAAGTCATTCTTGGGAAAGGAGCTTTTATTTTTTCTAATTTAGAAATATCTCTATCCAAAGCTATTAAATGTTCTTTAGCTCTTTCTAAAACTTTTTCTATTATATAAGAAATCAAATTTTCTTGCAAATTCATATTATCTTCATGTGTATAATAAGCAACTTCTGCTTCATTCATCCAAAATTCGATTAAATGTCTTCTTGTTTTTGATTTTTCAGCTCTAAAAGTAGGACCAAGATTAAATACTTTTCCATGTGCCATACAAGCAGCTTCTAAATAAAGCTGACCAGTCTGAGCAAGATAAACTTTTCCATAATCAAAATATTCTATATCAAAAGTATTACCAGCTGATTCCCCTATAGAACCTGTAAATATAGGTGTATCGATAAGTGTAAAATTATTATTATAATAAAATTCTCTAACAGCTTTTATTATCTCATTTCTTACAGCTAAAATATGAAATTGTCTTCTTGATCTTAACCAAAGATGTCTATTTTCCATTAAAAAGTCAATACCATGTTCTTTATTTGAAATAGGATAATCTTCTTCAGGTTGATTTAAAATATCGATTTTTTTTACAATTATTTCCACTCCAATAGGAGATCTATCATCTTTTTGAACTTCTCCTTCAATTATAACTGAAGACTCGTTTCTTATTTTTTTTATATCTGAAAAAACATCTTCTCCTAAAGTAGATTTTTCAGCAATTCCTTGTACGAATCCAGTACCATCTCTTAACTGAAGAAAGGCTATTTTTCCACTAGATCTTTTATTCCAAACCCAACCTTTATAAATTATTTTTTGACCTATAAAATTTTTTAGATCTTTAGTATAAATCCAACTTAAACTCATATCACACCTCCAATTAATTTTTGCTTGAATTATTATATCATATTTTTAAATATCTAATTTATACAAAATTATACAAATTTATTCTTTTCAAGAAAATTATTTATAAATTCAACAAATTTATTTGCTAAAATAGGATCAAAAAGAATTCCGGAATTATTAGATATAAAATCTATGGCCTGTTGCGGCGATAAAATACCTTCATATTCAGAAGTTGCTGTATGAGTTGCTATGTCAAACCAATCTATTAATCCTATATATCTTGCATAATAGGGTATTTCTTCTCCTGATAATCCATCTGGATAACCTGTTCCATTCCAAAATTCATGATGAGAACGGACTACTGGTACAGAAAACCAAAGTTCATCTATAGAAGATAAAAATATAGATCCCGTAACTGTATGTTCTAAATCCCAAGTTTCAAAGTCATTTATTCTTGTTGGAGTAAAAAGCATTAATTGTTCTATACCTATTCTGCCAATATCATGTAACATAGCCAACTCTTTTATTTTTTTTATTTCATCATCATCTTTTCCAAGGAATTTTGAAAATTCTTCAGAATAAAAAGCAACACGCTGTGAATGAGACATATTAGTATCTTTATCTTCGACTTCCATTGTAACAACTAAGGCTTGCAAAAATTTTGATATTTTGTTTCTATATCTATCTTTTAAATCATAAAGATTATAAACATTATTATCATAAAAAAGAAAAGTTGATTTTAAAATTGATAACTCTATCAAATTAAATATTTTTGAATCCTCAATTGCAGTAAAGTCGCTGTTATTTGAAATAACAGCTCTATTTTGCTTTTCAAAAAAAATACATATTTTATCATCATAAGATCTTTTTGAAGATATTACAATATCAGAATTGTCAAAAGAAGTCGAAACCGTAAATTTCATTCTATTCAATATTTTTTCACATAGTGTTTTATCTGAAAAAGAATTATCTATAAAAAAAGTGGGAAATTTATTCATAAAAACAACCTCCTTTATTACTTTATTATAGTATCTTTCTAAATTCTAAAAACGTTTATTTAAAGTAATTTTAAACGATGTTAAAAGGGATATTTACCTCCATAGGTTATAATTAAATTGT
>NZ_JASUSU010000039.1:0-26833 GCF_030445905.1 Oceanotoga sp.
ATGAGTTTCACAAGAGAACAGATATTATTACAATCATCAAATGCTATGTTGGCACAATCAAATCAATTACCACAAAATGTATTATCATTATTGAGATAATTATTAAAATATATTGGCAGGCTTTTTGCCTGCCTTTATTTTATAAAATTAATTTTATTGTATAAAATAAGGGGAGGAATAAAATGCCAAAAATTTCCGCGTGTTTAATTGTTAGAGATGAAGAAAGTAACATTCAGAGATGTCTTGATTCAATAGTTGAGCAAGTAGATGAAATAATAATTGTAGATACTGGATCAATTGATAATACTGTTGAAATTTGTAAAAAATATACAGATAAAATATATTTCAAAAAGTGGAATAATAATTTTTCTGAAGCAAGAAATTATTCGATAGAAAAATCAACGGGTGATTGGGTATTTTTGATAGATGCAGATGAAGAATTATTTATAAAAAATATCGATAAAGATTTAAAATTCATAGTAAAAAAGGCAGAACAAAATAATTGCAAAGTGATAATTCCTATAAATAGAAATTATATGAGTTTTGATTATCAAACATATGATGAATTTAATCTTCCAAGATTGTTTACAAAAGGAAATATAAAATATGTAAATTCGGTACATAATCAGCCGATTTATAATGGTAAAGAATTTCATACATCAGATATAAAAATATATCATTATGGATATTTATGGACAGAAAGCCTAAAATTGAAAAAATTAAATAGATCATATCCACTAATACTAAATGAGATAGAAAATTTTAAAGAAAAAAATCATGATTCACAATATTATTATATAGGACAAAAACTAAAATTGGACTTAATATCAGAAAATGATTATATCTTTTTAAGAGATTTTAAAAAATATAAGAAAGAAATATTAGAAAAATCTAAAGAAGAAGCCATGTCTATAGAAAATGTTAAAGATTATATATATACAATAGAAAAATATGGAATGGTTTCAGAGGCTAAAGATATAACAGAAGTTTTTTATTTAAACAATAAATTAAATCCAGATATTTCTTTGATAATGGCTAATTTCTATTATAAAGAAAATGATTATAAAAACAGTATTAAATACTTTGAAGTTTTTTTGAATGCTTTGTACAATTATTATAATAATATTTCGAAGATAAGTTTTTCTGTTATTTATAATTCTATACTATTTAAAACATTAAAAATGATGTTTCTTTGTTTTTCAAGAGAAAATATTGAATTAAAATTTGAAAATATTTCAGAAGAAAAACTTATATATATATATAATAACAATGATTTTAATTATATGTCGGAGTTATATTTTTATTTTTTATTAAAAGACTTAAATATAAATGTAAAAAAACCATTATTATTACAAGAAAATTTTAAAAATGAAGTTCTCGAAAGAAATATAGGAAGATATTTAATTAAAATAGATAAAGAAAAAAAAGATTTAATATATTTTTTGATATTATCTTATTCATTATATTTTGAAAATTTGGATTATATGTACTCTAATATATTTGAAGTTTTTAATGAAAATTTAAATGGTAAAAACTTGGCAATAGTCCTTATATTTGCAGAAGAACTCTTTAATATTTTAGGTAATAATATATTTTATAAATTAACTCTAAAAGCTTTAGGAGAAAATTCGGATCTTTGGAAATATTTTGAAGCTGTTTTTTATTTTAAAAATAAAGATAAAATAAAAGGAATGGCTTTTTTCAATAAAAATAAATCAATTCATAAAAAAAGTATGACAGAAGATATAATGTACAGATATATTAAAGATATAGAAATAACTAATTATTCATTGATAAAAAGACCATATATATTATCTGTTTTGGACAGTAATATAAATTTATATGAGAATGAGAAAATATTTCATAGTTCTATTTGTAAAATTTTTGAAAATGATAATATATCTCAAGAATTTATTACATTTATGAATATATCAGATTTAAATAATATCAATAAAAGTTTAGTTGAAGATTATTTGTGCTTATATGAAAAAAATAGAGATTTAAATATAATGGAATGTTTAAAAAATTATATAATCAAAAAAATAGAAGATAAATCTGAAAAAAATTTAAAAAGTGTAATTAAAGATATAGAAAAAATATTAGAAAGTTTTCAAAATCCTTATATACCAACACCAAAATGGGCAATATCTGTCTTAGAAGATAAAAATTCTAAAAAAAGTTGTTTTTTTGATTTGAAAGATAAAATAATTTATTTATCTATACCTGCTTTTAATTATAATTTAGACATGGAAATAACTTTTTTAAATATTTGGAAAGAAAAAAGAAATTTTTATTATAAAGAAAAAATTTTAGATAAGAAAGATAATTCAAATATAATAAAATATTTTGAAGAAGATATAAATATAATTAATTCTTATTTAGATAATTATATAGATATTGAGGAAAATATGCTTTTAATAAATTTTAACAAAAAGTATGGAATTATTGGCGAAAATGATGAATTTGATTTTAAATTATTTGATGAATCAGCTATATTTTTACCAGAACTATTAGATGAAAAAAACTTTAAAATATTTTTGGAAGAAGATTTTTTTAATTCTAAATTGATAATAACTTTTTCAGATCCTGAAAGCGCATTTAAAAATCCATATTCAAACTTCTATTTAAAAGATAAGATTTTTTTGAAGAATGATTATCATATCATTTTAAATGATGGTAAATATAAATATTATATAAAAAAATAGCTACGATTTTAATCGTAGCTATTTTTTTATCCCATTTTACTCAATAAATAATTACCTTGTGATTGCATTTTGCTTATAGCTTGTTCCATTGCAGAAAATTGTCTTACATACATGGCTTCTTTCATATTTATTTTTCTTGTTAAATTGAGCATACGTTTTGTAAGACCTTTCATTTCTTTACTCAAAGAACCCTCGAGGCCATTTATTTCATCAATAAAGCCTTTATACTTTGTAGTATCCCAAACATAATCTTTTATTTGATTTGCAATACCACTTTTTTTGGAATCATCATTTATTATGTTGAATAAATCAAAAACAGCATCAGAATTAGTTCTTAAAGCTTCTTTAAGTTTTGTTTCATCTATTGAAATTAATCCTTTACGGGCATTTTCAAGGTTTGATTCAACTAAAGAGCTTGATATACCTGAAGAAATACCTACACTTGCAAATGAATTATAAGCTAATGAACTATCTTCTATAGTTCCAAATCTCAAAGATTTTAATTTTTCAAATACGGTTCTTAAATTTGAATTTCCTTTTAAAACTCCTTTAGCTTTTTCTTCATCTGTCATCTTGTCTTCTTCTTTTCCTTGCACTTCAGTTTCTGTATACAATTTATCATAAAGAAATTTCATAACTTCATTGTATTTATCTGTGAATTCTTTTATATTGTCATAAGTGGCATTCACATCGTCTTCAACTGAAATCTTTGTCCAATCAGTAGCTTCAGATTCTTTTTGAATATTCAAAGTCATACCATTAAATGAAACAGCATTTGAAGAAGAGTTCAAGGTTAATTCTTCTGTTCCATCTCCATTTAAATCTATAGCGATTTCTGCATCTTTACCTAAAATACCTTTATAATTAGCTGTAGAGGAAGTTGTATCTATTGTATCACTTGCATTTAAAGATGTTCCATTGTTTAATATGCTGCCTAAGAATTTCCCACCATCAGCATCAACAGCAGTTAAAGTAAAGTTTTCTTCACCTGTATTTTTATTCATTACAAATGCTTTAAAATTAGATCCTGATGAATCTTTTTCAAAGATTATATTTGCATCCGGCATCTTTGAACTCATATTTTTTAACACAGAATCTATTGTTGCATCTGCATCATATTTTGATAAATCAAATTCTATGGCTTCTTTTGCCGAACCATCAGGATTTAAACCAGACATTTGAATTTTAAATTTTCCAGAAGTTAAACCGAGATCGGCTAAAGTTTTAGATTTATCATCTATATTTGACTGTCCTTCAATATATCCAGCTGTTGCAGCTTGCTTAACATTGACATAAAAAGTAGAATTTCCTGCATTTCCATTCGATGAAACTTTCATTATATCTTCGTTTGAACTTATAGCATTTTTCTTCAAAAAACTTGATTTTAATTTAAAATTGTTTAAATAATTATAAAATTCTTCTAATTTATCATCTATTATATCCCAAGCCTTCTGAGAATTTTGAAGTACTTTATATTCATTTTGAGCTTTTTTCAATGGCATGGATTCTATTTGCATCAATTGTTTTATTACATTATTTGTATCAAATGCACCTGAAAGTCCGCCCATTTGAAAAGAACCTAATAAATCATTAGACATATTAACACCTCCATACGAGTATTTTCTTTCAATATAATATCGGTTATTGTATAAAATACTTTATAAAAAATATAATTCTTGAAATTTTTGTATGGTATAATTTAAATGTTAAATTGATTCTGGGAGGGCGAGATATTATGAAAGATTTAAAAGTTATTTCATATGAAAAATTAAATGAATGGATTGAAAAAACAGAAAAAGATGTTAAGGATGAATTAGAAAAAATAAAAACTAATGAAGATGAGATATTGGATAGATTTTATAAAGATCTTGAATTTGGAACTGGAGGAATGAGAGGTAAAATGGGTGCTGGAAGTAACAGAATGAATATTTATACAGTTGCAAGAGCTACACAAGGATTTGCAAACTATATAAAATCAAAAAAAGACTTTCCTTCTGTTGTTATTGCATATGATAATAGAAATATGTCACCTGAATTTTCTAAAATAGCTGCTCAAGTTTTTGCTGGAAATGGTATTAGAGTTTATTTATTTCCTGAATTGACAGCTACTCCCATATTATCTTATGCTGTAAGACATTTATCAGCTGATGGGGGAATTGTTATAACTGCAAGCCATAATCCTCCAGAATATAATGGATATAAAGTTTATACATCAGATGGTACACAGGCAGTTCCAAAATATGCTAAAATGATAATAGAAGAAGTTAACAAATTAGATTATTTTAATGATATAAAAATTATGAATTATGATGAAGCAGTTGAACAAGAAAAAATAAAAATCTTAGATGATGAACTTTTTAATGATTATATAGATGAAATAGAAGGATATATAAGATCTATAGATCCTTCTATAAAAAGAAATCTTGATATAACTTATACTCCTTTGCATGGAACAGGATTAAAGCCTGTTGAAGAAATTTTGAGTAAACTTGGTTTTAATGTTAATATAGTAAAGGAACAAGCTATTCATGATGGAAATTTTCCAACTGTAAAATCTCCAAATCCAGAAGAAAAAAAAGCATTTGATATGGCTTTAAAACTTGCAAAAGAAACTAATTCAGAATTAGTTCTTGCAACAGATCCGGATGCGGATAGAATAGGTGTCTTTGAAAAAAATGGAAATGATTATGTCACATTTAATGGTAATGAAATGGGAATAATGTTGAGTCACTTTTTGCTAACAAATATGAAAGAACATGCCATATTACCTAAAAATGGTGTTATAATAAAGACAATAGTTTCAACAGAGATGATAAAACCTATGGCTAAAGAATTTGGAATTGAAGTTGAAGAAACACTTACAGGATTTAAATTTATAGGAGAAAAAATGGAATATTATGATCAAACAAAAACTAAAAAGTTTTTGTTTGGATTTGAAGAAAGTTATGGATGTTTAGCTAACAATCATGCTAGAGATAAGGATGCTGTTATAGCTTCAGCATTGATAGCTACATTAAAATCAAAATTAAAACAAGAAAAAAAGACTTTAAAGGAATATTTACAAGAATTGAATGAAAAATATGGTTTTTACAAAGAAAAATTATTATCTTATACATTTGAAGGCATTCAAGGAAATCAAAAAATATCCAAACTCATGAAAATTATAAAAGAGGAACCACCTGCGAAATTAAATAATGCAGAATTATTTGAAACTGTTGATTATAATTCTGGAATAAATGGATTACCAAAGTCCAATGTTATTGAATTAAGATATGAAAATATCAAAATAATTGCAAGACCTTCTGGAACAGAACCTAAAATAAAATTTTATCTTATGGTAAAAGGAAGTAGTTTTGAAGAAGCTATGAGCAAGATTGACTTTGCTGAAAAAGCTGTTTCAGAAATAGTTAACAAGATTTAATTAGGAGGAAAATTATGAATTTTTCATCTATTATATTCGACACTGAAGGAAATTATCATAATGTTAAGAGATTTTTATATAAAAGTTTTGATACTTTGATATTAACAGAAATAAATCCAGAAGATTACTTTGCAAATATTTCTTCTGGTCTTATTGGATATTTTTTAGTAGAAGAAGGTAATCAACTTTCAGGAATGAGAAGATATTTAAAACCCGATCTTAGAATGAAAAAATCTTTAAAAACATTATATGTCGATTATATATCAGATGAAATAAGAGATATATATGGAGATTATATAGAATTGATATCGGATAATATTGGTTTGAGAAAGGTTATGAGTTCTTTTAATGATTTAATAGAATCAAAAGAGATTATAGCAAATTATGATAATTGGATAGATGGAATATCTAAGGAAATAAATTCTAAAAATAGAGAATTGATAGCACAAAAAATAACCAAATTTGCAAATATATATCTCATAAGAGTATATGAAAGACTTTATGGGAAGAATATAGATCTTTTAAAACAACATGAATCTGAAATTGCATATAAAATACTCGAAACATCTTTGATGCAGAAAACATTTTGATTTTAATTACGGAGGAATTTTTATGAGAATGGTTGCAGCAACGGTTGCATATGATGGTACAGATTTTTATGGCTATCAGGGTCAAAGGACTTTTAGAACTGTACAGGGAGATTTTGAAAATGCCCTTGAAAAAATCTTCAAGGAAAAAGTTATATGTCATGGTTCGGGAAGAACAGATACCGGTGTTCATGCTTATGGACAAGTTATAGCTTTCAAAGTTCCAAATGATAGAATGACTGTTCAAAATGTTAAAGATGCTTTAAATTCTGTGCTTCCAAATGATATATATATAAGAGAGTTAAAAGAGGTATCTCTTAAATTTAACCCAAGATTTATGGCAAAAAAAAGAATTTATCATTATTATATATATACTGGAAAACAACCCAATATTTTTATGAGAAATAGAGTATGGTGGTTTCCATATGATTTGGATATAGAAAAAATGAGAGAAGCTGCAAAACATTTTGAAGGTGAAAAAGATTTCTCAAGTTTTAAGACAGGAAATGATGAGAGAAATCCAATTAGAGAAATAAAAAGGGTTAGAATAATAAGAACTTCAAAAGATATGATATTGATAAGAGTTGAAGGAACTTCATTCTTAAAAAGAATGGTAAGAAATATAGTAGGGTCACTTGCAAAGGTGGGAACTAATACATGGGAACCTCAGAGAATAAAAGAAATAATAGAAGCAAAAGACAGATCAAAAGCACCAGCTTCAGCACCACCAGAAGGATTATACTTTTATCGTGTTATGTTTTAATAAATATAATATATTTTTCAGTTGACTATATCGGTCTCATCTATGATGGACCGATTTCATACTTTAGCGATATATTGTATAATGTTTATAAATATACAGATATAATAATGCCTCCAAACGGAGATTCTAAAATACTTAAAATAAAATATGAAAACGATGATTTCATATTGAAATTTGAAGATAAAATTATAAATTCAAATTATGAAGAACTTGATGAAAATCTTGCCAAATTAATAAAAAAAATTCCAAGAAGTATTTTTTTAATAAGTGATAATAGCTATATAATAACAGATAATGCAACTTTAACTTCAGATTTTTTTATATGGAATAAAAGTATAGACATAAAACTTTTAAAAGATGAAATATTGTATGATTATTCTTATACTCCTGTTATGGGAGAAAGAATAAGTCATATTCCAAATAAGTTTATAAAATTAAATGTAGAAGGTGGAGATGAAAGAGTTAGTATTAATGGAGTTGAAATTAAAACTCCAAAAACATTAGAAGTTCCGCCATCTATTATAAATATAACTAATGGCTTGGAAGAGTTTAGTCTCGATTTAAAAAACTATAAAAATGATGTATATGATTTAAACCTTAAAAGGTCTAATCTTATAAAAAAAATTAATACAAAAATATCAAAAGTTTTTGAAATTGAAAGCGGAATATTTTTACAGGGAAATCCATATTCAATATGGATAAACAAATATAATATATTTGAAGAAAAATCAAGATTTTTTTGTGATTATGGAAATGTGGAAGATAAAAATTTAAAAGGTGATATAGTATATGTTACAGAAAGAGATGGTTCTGTATATATTATAAGTAGTTATGGACAACTTTTGACAATGGGGAGAAAAAGCATATTTACAGATTTTGGAAGAGCTCCAATGTCAATTATTGAAAATCAAGATTATCTTTTAATAAAAACCTTTAAATTGGAAAATTATAGAATAAATTTTAATGGTGGAGTGTTTAAAGAAGGAAATGCTTATTCTGTTAATATGGATATAAAGAATTTTGATTTGAAAAAAGATTATTCTTTTGAAAATTACGAAATAGAGATAATAAAAGATGTGGTATACATATATTCAAAAGAAAATTAAATTATTTTTTAAGGTTAAGTTTAAAAAAATATGTATAATATTAATGTATAATTGAATTTGAGGTGCATTTGATGAAAGCAAAAATTTCAATTTTATTTTTGATTTTGAGTTTAATAATAGGTTATTCTGAATCAGAAATAAAGATAAAAAACATAAAAAATGTATATGATAATCTTATAAATGAAATACCTCTTTTGAGATTCATTAATTCAAAAGAGGGGCTTGGTTATTCTAATGTACTCAATCTTATAACTGGAGATATTACTTCAGATGCTACGTCATTGGACAATATTCTCAATACTGGAATAATATTTAAAACTAATAAAGATTATACTTATGAAGATTTTTTGAATCCTGATTATATAAATTTTTTAAATGATTTGATAATAAATTCAAAATCCATAGCTTTTTATAATGGAGATTTCGATACTTTTAAAGAAATAGTAAAAGGATTATATGAATATGAAATCACACAAGATGGAATAATAATAAATGATAACAAATATCCAATATATAGATCAGAAAATTTTATAGGAATAAATACACTTTACTATGAACCAAATTTTGGTATAAATATTATAGAAGGTACTACAAGAAACTTTCTCAAAAAAAATAATTCATGGGATTTCTATATAAACAATGAAAATAAAAGTTTAAATGCTAAATTTTATTCTGATACATATCAAGATTTAAACTTGAAATTTGATATAAAAACTGTTGAAAACTATAAATTTTTTGGTGATATACTTTATTTTCACAAAATGCAAAAAAATCAATTTATCTCTTATATTCAAGAGTTTTTTGTGCCTTATGAAAAAGAAGATTTAATATTTTTTGATTTAATTGAATCTATGATCAGTTCTGAAGAATTTTTAGCTGTTGATTCTAAATCCATGATAAATAATTATGATTCATCTATTTTTGTCGTATCGGATATAAATACAAAATCAATAGAAGATTATATGGGATTTAGAAATATAGAGCCAAAAAGATTAGGAACTTATGATTTTGCACTCATAACAAATCAAAATAATGGAGATAAAATATATATTTATTATTCAAAAGATGATATGATAATAACAACTTTATCTCCAGAAACGATGAAAGTAAACTTAGGAGAAGTTCAAAGATTCAAATATACAAAGAAGTTTAAGGCATTAAAAAAACATGAAAATTTAAACAGGGCAATTTTAATAGATTTTGAAAGATATCTAAATAAAAAATTTTATGGGAATTTATACTCTTATTTAGTATCTGAATTTTATTATGATGAAAATGGAAGTTATAACATAGATGTGGCCCTGAAATGAGGAGATAAATAGTATGAAATTATTTGGATTATTTGATAAAAACAAAAAATTATTAAAACAATACTCTAAAAGAGTTGAAAAAATAAATGAATTAGAATCTCAAATGACAGAATTAAAGGATGAAGAATTAAAACAAAAAACAGAAGATTTTAAAAATAGACTTAAAAATGGTGAAACCGTTGAAGATATATTAGAAGAGGCTTTTGCTGTTGTCAGAGAAACATCTAAGAGAATACTTGGAATGAGACATTTTGATGTTCAATTAATAGGTGGTATATCCTTACATGATGGTAAAGTAGCTGAAATGAAAACTGGAGAAGGTAAAACGCTTGTTGCTACATTACCGTTATATTTAAATGCTTTAACAGGTAAAAATTGTCAACTTGCTACACATAATGATTATCTTGCACAAAGAGATGCTAATTGGATGAGACCAATATACGAATTTTTAGGTTTGAGTGTAGGGTTTATTTATTCAGGAATGAGCAAAGAAGAAAGAAAAAATGCTTATGAATGTGATATAACTTATGGTACAGCTAATGAATTTGGATTTGATTATTTGAGAGATAACCTTGTTTATTCTTTAGAAGATAAATCTCAAAGAGATCATTACTTCACAATAGTTGATGAAGCCGACTCTATTTTAATAGATGAAGCAAGAACACCTTTGATAATATCAGGACCTTCTGATACTCCTTCAGAACTCTATAGAAGGTTTGCAATGTTTTCTAGAAAATTTGAAAATGAAAAAGATTATACAATAGATGAAAAACAAAAAACAGTAGCTTTGACAGAAGAGGGAATTGAAAAAGCTGAAAAAATGTTAAATATAGAAAACCTATATGATCCTCAAAATATAAAATATCTATTCCATCTTTTGAATGCACTTAAAGCGAATTTGTTTTTTAAAAAGGATAAAGACTATATAATTCAAGATGGAGAAGTTGTAATAGTCGATGAATTTACAGGTAGACTTCTCGATGGAAGAAGATATTCTGAAGGTCTTCATCAATCAATAGAAGCAAAAGAAGGAGTTAAAGTAAATCAAGAAAGTCTTACATATGCTACTATAACATTTCAGAATTATTTTAGAATGTATGATAAATTAGCTGGAATGACAGGTACTGCCAAAACTGAAGAAGAAGAATTTCAACAAATATATAATTGTGATGTAATAGTTATACCAACTAATAAACCCGTTGTTAGAATGGATAAAAATGATCTCATTTTTAAAACTGAAAAGGAAAAATATAATGCACTTATAGATGAAATAGAAGAAAGAAATAAAAAAGGTCAACCTATGCTTGTAGGTACAACTTCTATAGAAAATAGTGAATTAATAAGTAAACTATTAAAAAAGAGAGGCGTAAAACATGAAGTTTTGAATGCAAAGCAACATGAAAGAGAAGCCGAAATAGTTATGAATGCTGGAAATAAAAATTCTGTTACAATAGCTACAAATATGGCTGGTAGAGGTACAGATATTAAAATAAATGATGAAGTAAAAGAATTGGGTGGACTTTATGTAATTGGTACTGAAAGACATGAAAGTAGGAGAATAGATAATCAACTTGTAGGTAGATCTGGTAGACAAGGGGATCCAGGAGAGTCAAGATTTTTCTTATCTTTTGAAGATGAAATGTTGAGGCTTTTTGGTGGAGAAAAATTAAAGAATATAATGAACACATTAAAAATAGAAGAAGGACAACCAATTGAACATAAGCTTTTATCTAACATAATAAGAGATGCACAAAAAAAGGTTGAAGGAATTCACTTTTCAATAAGAAAAAGATTGTATGAACTAGATTCTGTTATGGATCAGCAAAGAAATTCTATATACAATCATAGAAATTGGATACTTGAACAAAGTAATCATGATGAACATATAAAAGAAATATTCGAAGATGTTACAGAAAGAATATCTGAAAGTGCTTGGGATGAAAAAGAAGAAAAGTTAGATAAAGAGTTAGTTAAAAATAAATTAAATTCATTTTTGATAAATAAAGAGATAAAATCTCAAGATATGCAAGAATTAAGAAATGAAATTTTTGATCTTGTTTGGAATAGATATGAACAACAAAAAGAAGATTTTGGAGAAGAATTTTCAAAAGTCTCAAAATATGTTATGTTGAGAATAATAGATGAAAAATGGAGAAATCATCTCGATGCTATAGAAGCTTTAAAAGAAGCAGTTGGATTGAGGGCCTATGGACAAAAAAATCCAACGATAGAATTTAAAAAAGAAGCTTATTATATGTTTACTCAACTCGTAGATGGAATATACGATGATATAGTTAATTATTTACTTAGAATAGTAAAAGTAGATTCTCAAAGAGAAGAAAAGGAAACAAAAAAAGTAACGGATAGTTTGAATTATATGCATGGAGAATATTCGGCACTGAATAGAGATGGAAGAAGAAAAGAAAAACAGACTACTTACTCTGAAAAAATGGGTAAGATTAGAAGAGGAAAGATAAAAGTAAAAAAATAAAAATTGGGCACACGAAAGTGTGCCATTGTTATGCTAATTTTGGGAGGTAAAAAATGATAGAATATGAGTTAAAGGTAAAAATAGAAAATCTTAAAAATAAGTTTGAAGATTTAAAAAAACTTTTTGATCTTGAAAGAGCAAAAGATAGAGTTGATGAACTTCAAGAAAAAATGATATCTCCAGATTTTTGGAGCGATCCATCAAATGCTGAAAAAATTTCAAGAGAAAATCAACATTTAAAAGACCAGATAAATGATTTTAATAAATTACAAGGATTATTTGAAGATATAGATGTTGCCATAGAATTTTCTGATGAAGATCCTACCATGATAAATCAAATAATGACATCTTTAAAAGAAGCAGAAAGGATGACTAAAAACTTTGAATTAAATCTTTTATTATCTGGAAAATTTGATGATTCAGATGCTTTCGTTACTATACATCCAGGAGCTGGAGGAACTGAATCACAAGATTGGGCTTCCATACTTTTGAGGATGTATAAGAGATGGGCTGAAAATAATAAGTTCAAACTTGAAACTATAGATTTTCAAGATGGTGATGAAGCAGGTATAAAAAGTGCTACATTAAAAATATCAGGTCCTTTTGTATATGGAAAATTAAAATATGAAACAGGTGTTCATAGACTCGTTAGAATATCACCTTTTGATTCAAATGGAAGACGTCATACATCATTTTCATCTATAAATGTAACTCCTGTTATAGATGATGAAATTGAAGTTGAAATAAAAGATGATGATTTAAAAATAGATACATATAGAGCAGGTGGTGCAGGTGGGCAGCATGTAAATAAGACAGACTCAGCTGTTAGAATAACTCATTTGCCTACAGGTATAGTTGTAGCTTGTCAGAATGAGAGATCTCAGCATCAAAATAAAGCAACAGCAATGCAAATATTAAAAGCAAGATTATATGATCTTGAGATGAGAAAAAAAATAGAAGAAAAAATGAATTTAATGGGAGATGTTAAAGATATATCTTGGGGAAATCAAATAAGATCTTATGTATTATACCCATATCAAATGATAAAAGATCATAGAACTGAATGTGAAACTTCTGACTCTGAAGGTGTTTTGGATGGAGAAATAGATAAATTTATAGAAGCAGAATTATTATATTTTGCAGATCTAAATAATGCAGATTAATGATTTTGGCTTAATTTGACAAAAAGGTTAAGGTGGTGTATAATTATTGAGACAATACCATGATTATCATAGAAGTATTATGGTTGATGAAATATTAAATCAAATGATAACTAAAAAAGATGGAATTTATGTTGATTGTACTGCTGGAGAAGGAGGACACTCCAAAGCTATATTTGAGTATTGTGAAGGAAATGCAAAAGTAATTGCTGTGGATGTAGATTATGAAGTACTTGAAATAGCGGAAAAAAGATTAAAAGAACTATCAGAAAACATAGAATTTTTTAAAGCCCCTTATCAAGATATTGATTTAGTAATAAAAGGTCTCGGTTTAAAAAAAGTTGACGGTTTCTTGATGGATTTAGGAGTATCTACTTTTCAGTTAAAAGGTGTTGGAAGAGGCTTTACTTTTATGAATGATGAACCGCTTGATATGAGAATGGATACTCAATCGACTTTAACGGCAGCAAAAGTAGTCAATGAATATTCAGAAAAAGAGCTTGCAGATATAATATTTGAATATGGACAAGAATTCAGATTTGCAAGAAGAATAGCTGATTCTATAGTTTATAGAAGGCCTATAAATACAACTTTTGAGCTTGTTGAAGCGATAAGAAAAGCACTTCCTTACAAGGAAATAAATAGAAGAAAAAGGCATTTTGCCACTCAAACATTTCAAGCTATAAGAATAGAAGTTAATAAAGAATTTGATAATATAAAGACTGCGCTTGATAAGTTTGAAAGATTTTTAAATGTTGGGGGAAGAGTTGCAATACTAACATTCCATTCATTAGAAGATAAAATAGTAAAGCATTATTTTAAAAATAATGAACATTATAAACTATTGACCAAAAAACCACTTTATCCCACTGAAAAAGAGATTGAAGAAAATCCAAGATCTAGAAGTACCAAATTAAGAGTTGCCGAATACATAGGCTGAGCCTTTCACAAAAAGGGAGGCGAAAAGTATGCCTGATAAAATTTATGATAAAACTCAAGCTATTCAAGATGTAAAAACGTCGAGTAGAACTGTTGATATAATATTGATTATTTCTTTTGTTATGGCTATACTAACATTTAGTATATGGATGTCATTATTTTTGACTTTTGGAAAAAACATAGAAGTTTATAAAGATTCTATAAAAGTTGAAAAAGAAAACTTAAAAAATAAAAAAGAAGAAATAGCTATAATGGATGAAAAGATAAATAAATATGTACAAATATTATCGGTGCTTGAGAAAAAATAGTGGTGAAAAATATGAAATTAAAATTTCTTTTAATAAGAACTATGCTTGCATCTTTATATATAGTTCTAATTTTTGTTGGTGTGTTTTTTAATTACAATTTAAAACCTTCTGTACCAGAAGAATACAGTGAAGATATTAATAAAAAATTAGCGACCCTTGTAGATAGCAAGGGTCATTTTCTTGTTTACAATAGAAAAAAATATGAAGCATGGGTTGATTTAGATTTTATGAAGAGAAGAAATAAATATAGAGATTTAAAGTATGTTTTAAATCAAAGATTTTCAGATAAAGAATTAGAAGAAAAAAAATATATAAAATGGGGATTTTATGATACGTATAAAGAAGCAGTTGATGATCTTGGTTATTTGAAGAGATTTTCTAATATACATACAATAAATGATAGAATTTATAATGATTTATTTTCTTATTCACAATTAATAGGAAAAATTGATAAAACTGAGTATGGAATAGAACCTTATTTGTATGAAAACAATATATTACAAGGTAAAGAAAAAATTAAACTTTCATTGGATACAAATCTTCAAAAATTTTTATATGATTCTTTAAATGAAGTTGTTAAAGAAAGACAAGCAGATGGAGCTGTTGCGATAATAATGGAAACAAAAACTGGAAAAATAAAAGCATCTGTTTCATTATATCCATGGAATATGGGATATATGGGATATATAGAACCTGGTTCTACATTGAAACCTATGCTTTATGCGATAGCCTTAGATGAACAGATAATTAGAATAGATGATGTATATACTTCAGATTATGCGTACTATCCCGTTCCAGGAATAAATTTTAAGGTTACAGAATCAGTTCATTATGGTTATGGAGATTTAACTATAAAAGAAGCTCTTATAAGATCTTCCAATGTAATAATAGCAAAAGTTATAAATGAATCTTTAAAAGAATTTTCAAATGAATGGTTGTACAATGAAATATTGAAAATGGGATTTGGAGAGAAAACTGGGATAGAATTTAAAGGAGAAATAAATGGAATCTTCCAATCACCTTATGATTGGTATCCAATAACTCCATATCAAATTGCAATGGGACAAGGGTTGGGAACAACACCTATACAACTTGTAACTGCTTTTAATGCAATTGTAAATGATGGATACATAGTAAAACCATCATTTTTACAAGATAAAGAAATAGAAAAAAGATTAATATTTACACCTCAAAGTTCTAAGATATTAAAAGAATGGATGAGTTATATAACTATATCGGGTACGGCAAGACTTGCGTATAAAGAAGGATTAATAATTGGAGGTAAAACTGGAACGGCACAAAAAGCTATAAAAGGCGAAGGTTATACTGATGAAGATTACTACTCTTTGTTTGCAGGATTTTATCCTGTATCAAATCCAAAATATACGATAGCTTTAATAGTAGATTCTCCAAAAGATGAGTATTATGGAGGAGAAGTTGCAGCACCAATAGTAACTAAGATATTTTATGAATATGAAAAATCTCTTGGCGAAAATTTTGAATATACTGATACACTTTATAAAAATATAATACCAGAATTTAAAAATTATAGATTAGAAGAAGCTTATAATATACTTATGAATTTTGGGTATAAAGAAAATAAGATAATAATACATGGTAATGGAGAAAAAGTTATTAAACAATTTCCAAATTCTGGTAAAACTATAAACACTGAAGAATATATAGAATTATTTACGGAGTGATTATATGGAAAAGATATATATAAAAGGTGATTCGGAGATTTTAAAGAAAATGAAATTTGAAGAGATAATAAAAAATAAAAAAAATCCCTTAGAAGTAATCATACCTGAAGATTTTGATGAAAGTAATGTTTATAAACTTTTCACAATGATGGGAATGTTTGCAACTGAGAAGACATGTTTGATAAAAAATTTCGAGAAATTAAAAGATGATCAAAAAAAATTGATAAAAAAGCTTTTATCAATAGAAGATTCTACTGTTAGTACTTTAATAATAACTTCAAGGGGAAAAACTGGATTGAGCAAATCCATTAAATTTGATCATATATTTGAATATAAACTTCCAAACCCATGGGAAGAAGATAAATGGGTAAAAATAATAGAAGATATAGCTAAAAAATTTGATAAAAATATAGATAAAAATGCTGCTATAAGGTTAATAGAAATTGCTGGAAAAAATGATGAATATTTATATCAAGAAATAAAGAAATTATCTATATATTCTTCAGAAACTATAAGTTTTAATGATGTAAATGAGATAAGTAGTAGTTTCTCTAATCCAGAATATGAAGATATTTGTTATGCTATTTCATCTAAAAGTTTTCAGATAGCTTTAAAAAAAATAGATGAATTAATGGAAGATCCAACATTTTATCCTTTAACTTTTTTATATTATTTATTTAACTATTTTTTAGATATGATAAAAGTTGTGTATAATGGAGAAGGAAAATTAAAATATACATGGAATCAAGTAGAAAAAATAAGTAACAATTCTGGAGTAAAAAAAGGTAGAACAAAAAATTTCTTAGGAGTTAATTTTAAAAATGATTATATAAGAAGAATAAATCATGAGAGAATATATGATATTCAATCAATAGAAGAAATATTGATTGAAATAGAAAAATTAGATAGAAGAATAAAATATGGGGAAAATTTTAAAATAATTATTACTGATTTAATAAACTATATAAAAGAAAAATAAAGACTACTGAATTTTCAGTAGTCTATCAATTATTTTTAGGTGGATTTATTTTTAAAGGTAATTTGATTAAAGTTTTTGTACCATAGCCCATTTCAGAAGTCATATCTATAGATCCTTTTAAGGATTTGATAGTTTTTTTAACTATTGCAAGACCAAGACCGCTACCAGGCTTATCTTTTGATAATCTATAAAAAGGCTTAAAAATATCTTTTAATTTATTTTCAGGAATTCCAGGTCCAGAATCATCAACTTCGATTGAAAACAATTTTGTACCTTCATTATATGAAATATTTATATCTACATACCCATAATCTGTATATTTTACAGAATTTCCTATAATATTTACAAGTATTTGTCTGAGTTTAGTTCCATCAGTTATTATATTTTCAGGAATTTCAGTCTTATAATTTATATTGAGTTCAACATCAGGAGAAGTCATTGGTTCAACGATGGAAATAGATTCAAATAAAATTTGTTTAAATTTGATTTGTTCAATTTTCATTTTAGTTTGTCTATTCAATTTATTGAAAGTAGAAATATCATCTATTAAAGAATTTAAATGTTTTGCAGAAGCATAGACTTTTCTCATGAATCTACGCATATCTTGAGGTTCTATATCATCATCAGATAAAACAGTTTCTGAAAAACCAATGATTGAGGTCAATGGAGTTCTTAACTCATGAGTTATAAAACTCAAGTATACACTATTCAATTCATTGGCTTCTTTTTCTTTATCTCTTAAATTTCTTAAAGACAAAAAAGTAGATGCAAGGTTTGAAAAAACTTTTAACATTTTTTTAGAGTTATCAGAAAATTTTTCTAATTTAAAATTATCTATGTATAAATGTCCAACTATTTTATTTTTAATTCTTAAAGGAGAAATTATTGTTACTATTTCTTTATGCTCGCTATGAAGCTTAGAACTTAGTTCAAAAACATTTTTTCTTTTATTATAATTTGATATATTATGAACTTCATGAACTTCTTCATCCATATGATTTTTTATATAGGATTCTTCAAAAGGAATTTCCATGTTATTTAAAAGTTCTTCATCATATAAATAACCTGCAACTGCTTTATATAGAGTTCCTTCTATTTTCCATATAGAACCGCTTTCAGCTTCAGGAATACTTTTTATTGCTACATCAAGTAATTTGTTCATAAAGTCTTTTTCTGTTTCTTCTCCTGTTATCTTTTGAAACAATTCAGACATATCTTCAAACCCTTGCATATAATTTTTAATTTCTTGATTTGAATCCATTTCAGTATTTCCCCCCAAAAATTAGAATTCTTTTTGCTTGTACAAAAAATTGTACTATTAATATATATTATACCACTCTTTGCTTAAAAATTAAAATTATTTTTTTCTTTTATTAACATTTTTCGTCTTTTTTTTATTAAAATCATTATTTGTATATACATCTTTAAATTTAACACGAGTTTTTTCATCTTTTTCTATGTAAATTTTTTTCCCTTCAAGATTAAGATTTGTATAATACATAGTTGTTGAATTAGTTGAAGGAGTAGGCGTAAAAATTTGAACATCATTTGGTACAAAGCCGAAAGAATTTTTTATTCTATTTTTAGAATTTTCTTCCATTTCTTTATTAGAGCCGGGATGAGCGGCAATTAAATAAGCAGAAAATTTTGTATTTAAATTTAATTTTTTCCCTTCATTTCTTAGATCGTTTATGAATTTTTCTGTTAAATCAAAAGATGGTTTGTTCATAAGTTTTAAAACTTCATCATCTGCATGTTCAGGGGCTATTTTAAATCTTCCAGGAATATGTTTTTTTATCAAATTTTTTAAAAACTTTATTCCATATTTTTTATCTTTATATATCAAATCAACTCTTATGCCAGAAGATATAAAAACTTTTTTAACGCCTTTAACTTTCTCAACAGAATTTAGTAATTCGATATATTTTGAATGATCTGGAGATAAAGAATTACAGAATTCATAACCAATACAAGATTTTTCTTTACAAGCACCTAATTCTATCTTTTTTTTGCAATCATATCCATACATATTGGCTGTTGGACCACCAACATCGCTTATTATTCCATTAAAATTTTTTTGAGAAGAAATTATTTCAGCTTCTTTTATTATTGATTCTGGACTACGACTTTGTATAGTTCTTCCTTGATGTAAAGTTAAAGCACAAAAATTACATTCGCCATAACATCCTCTATGAGAAGTTATTGAATTTTTAACTGTATCAAAAGATTTAACATAACCTTTTTTTAATTCAGAGGGAGCAACTTGTCTTGTATATTTTAATGAATATACTTCATCCATTTCTTGAGTTGTTAAACAATATTGAGGAGGATTTTGAATAACATATCTATTAAAGTGTTTTTGGATAATACCTTTTGCATTTAAAGGGTCTGTTTCTTTTTGAAAAGTTTTAAAAGCTAAAAAATATTTTTCTTTATCTTTTTTAACTTCTTCGAGTGAAGGAATATTTATGAAATCATAATTATTTGGCATTTCAGATTTCCAATAAACTATACCCCTCAAAGATTTACAATCTTCAATTGTTCCACCATTTTTAAATATATTACCAATTTCTATTATAGTTTTTTCTCCCATTCCATAAACAATTAAATCTGCCTTTGAGTCAAGTAATATAGAATTTTTTACTTTATTCTGCCACCAATCATAATGAGCCATTCTCCTTAAAGAGGCTTCTATTCCGCCCAAAATTATAGGTTTGTTAAAATATTGTTTTATGAGATTAGAATAGACAATACTTGCTCTATCAGGTCTTTTACCGAATTCGGTATTTGGAGAATAAAAGTCTGTTTTTCTTTTCTTTCTTGATGCAGTATAATTAGAAACCATTGAATCAAGGTTTCCTCCAGAAACACCAAAAAAATACTTAGGTTCGCCAAGTTTTTTAATATCTTTTTCACTTTTCCAATCTGGTTGTGAAATAACCCCAACTTTTAAACCACAAATATCTTTTAATACCCTTGCTATTATGGCTACGCCAAAAGATGGGTGATCAACAAAAGAATCACCAGATATAAGTATTACATCTAATTGTTTTATTCCTAAACTATTCATTTCTTCTTTCGTTGTTGGAATATCAAACATTTAATCAACTCCAAAATTATATATGTATTATATCAAAGAAAAGACCTTCTCAAAATGAGAAGGTCTTATGGCGGGGACGACGAGATTCGAACTCGCGGCCACCGGTGTGACAGACCGGCATGATAACCAACTTCACCACGTCCCCAACACGTAATTGGTTCAATTCCGTAGATTATTTTATCAGAAAAAAGTGTTTTTGTAAAGGGGTTAATGTATCTAAAAGGTAACAAAAATATTTTCTATAGTTAATTTTAAAACATATTAAAAAAGATATTTAATAATAAAATAAAATGAAGTAAATTTTTAAGTCAAAAAAAGTATTATAAATATTTGTATGAAATAAGTATGCTATAATAAAAAATGGACATATTTTTAAATTTGGGGGAAGAATATGAAAGTATATATAAGTGATCTTCATATTGGTGATGGTGAATCTAAAGATGATTTCATATATGATTCGAAATTGATAAAATTATTAAATGAAATAAATCATCAAAACAATGAACTTTATATAGTTGGTGATTTTATTGAATTGATGGATGCAAAAAATAAAAAATATTTATTGGATACAGTAGATCAATATATTAAAGAATATGATTATTCACTATTAGATGAAATATATTTAAGTCATAAAAAACTTTTTGATAAGTTTAAAGAAATCAGTAAAAATGTAAAAGTAAGATATATAGTTGGAAATCATGATTATTATTTATTATTTGATCCTAAATTAAGAGAAAAGGTTTGTCAAATATGTGGGAATATGGAAATAATCCCTTATTATTATGATGAATTACTTGAAATATTTATTATACACGGAAATCAATTTGATGTTATAAATAGATTAAAATATGATGAAAAAAACAGAATAATACCTTCTTTTGGGGAGTATATGGTCAAATATATGAGTAATAATTTCGATAATTCTCTTGAAGGAATTTTACCAGATGATTTAATATCGGATTATGATAATATATCTCCTCAGCTAGATGTTTTCCAATGGCTTGAATATGTGAATGAAAAATATAAAATAGGTTATGATTTAAAATCAAAATGGGTTGAATCATTTATAGACTTAATAAGAACAAAACAAGTAAAAAAATGGCTTAAAATAAATTTTCCAGCTTGGCATGTATTCACAAACCTTTTTGTGAATAAAATAGGTGGAATGGAATTTGGAGAAGCAATTTTTAGAAGTATAATGTTTTTTCGTGGAACTAAAAAATCAGATCATTACTTGAAAGTGGCAAAAAAACTAATAAAAGAAAATTTTATAATTCAAAAAGAAAATCTTATAGGGTATAGTTCAAAAGATATAATAATACCAAAAAATAATATAAAAGGACTTATAATGGGACATAATCATAAACCAAGTTTTAATGTCTTTACTGGGAATCCTATGAAATTCTATGCTAATACTGGAGCTTGGAAACATACTGTAACTAAAAATTATGGTATTGATTCTTCAGAATTTATAAGGAAAAATTTAATATCTTATCTTACAATTATAGAAAAAAAGAAAAAATTAGATATAAAATTAAATACGGAACAAATATTTTAAATGGGGAGGAAATATAATGAAAAAGATATTTTTAATGTTTTTTATGATTATAAGTTTATTGGGAATGGCTTTTAATTTTTATAATCCACTTGGGCCAACACTTCTTCCGGCTGCGGGAATATATAATACAGACATAGAAAATCTTGAAAAAGGCTATTGGAAAAATATAGATGAAGCACAAACATTACTTTTAAAAGGTCAAGCAGATTTTATAGTTTTACCTGTTGCACTCGGTGCTCAAATAATAGATAAAGGGGCAAATTATAAACTCGCAGGGGTATCTTTATGGAAAACATTTTCTCTTGTTGGAAAAACAGATATAAAAAGTATAAAAGAACTTGAAAATAAAGAAATACTCACAATACACGGACCTGGTCAGACTGGAGATCTTGTTTTAAAAATATTGAAAGAAGAAAAAGATATGAATTTTAATATTGTTTATGTGAAAAATGGTGCTGATATAATTCAAATGCTTGCTTCTGGAAAATATTCATATGCTGTTTTACCAGAACCATTTGTATCACTTGCTGAAGTTAAAACATCTGGAAATATAAAACCTATATTGGATATAGAAAATTTATATGCAAATTTAACTGGTCAATTTGCAAGAATCCCTGTTGCAGGATTGTTTGTAAAAAATGGAATAGATCAAGAATATGCTTATAAAATCATAAAAGAATACGAAAAATCTTCAAACGAATATTTCAAAAATAATCAAGATAAAGCAATAGAATTTGTTTTTGAAGTTATGAATGGAAAGATGCCAAAGGCTGTTTTAAAAAAAGCAGCTAATAGATCTTATATAAAATATATAGAAGATGAAGATTCTGTTATGAAATATTTTGAAGTGTTAAAAAAATATGGAATACTTGAAAACTACTCAGAAAGAATCTTTTTTTAATTAATAATTTTAAAACAACGTTTTATTATTTATGTTTTCAATTTAACACAATTCAGATATAATTGAATTGCTCAGTATGGGTATTTTAATTAACTTTAATATTACTTTTAATATATATTTCTCATGCATGTATATATTTGCAAACCTAAGAATTGGGAGGGAAAAAGATGGCTAAGAAGTACGTTTATTCCTGGGGCGACGGTAAAGCCGAAGGAAGCGGAAAGTTAAAAGATTTACTCGGAGGTAAGGGTGCTAACCTCGCAGAAATGTCAAGATTAGGAGTACCAGTTCCTCCAGGTTTCACGATAACAACAGAGATGTGTAGATTTTACTGGGAAAATGGTCAAAAACTTCCTGAAATATTAAAAGAAGAAGCTGGAATAGCTTTAAAAAATTTAGAAAAATTGTCAGGTAAAAAATTTGGAGATGCAAATAATCCATTATTAGTATCAGTTAGATCAGGTGCCGCAATATCTATGCCTGGTATGATGGACACAATTTTAAACCTTGGTTTAAATGATGAAGTTGCAGATGGATTGGCTAAATTGACAAATAATCCAAGATTTGCATGGGATTCATATAGAAGATTTATGCAAATGTTGGGAGATGTTGCACTTGGAATTGAACATGAAAAATTTGAAGAAAAATTAAACGAAATAAAAGCTAAAAAGGGTGTAAAGAATGATCTCGATTTAGATGCGGATGATCTTCATGAAGTAGTTAAGTTATATAAAGAAGTTTACAGATCAGAAGGTAAAGAATTTCCACAAGAACCTGTAGAACAATTATGGGTTGCAGTAGAAGCTGTATTTGCTTCATGGAATAATAAAAGAGCAATTAAATATAGAGAGATAAATGGAATGGATAAAATGGGCCTTTTGGGAACAGCAGTAAATGTTCAAATGATGGCTTTTGGTAATATGGGTGAATCATCTGGTACAGGAGTTGCTTTCACAAGAAATCCTAATACTGGTGAAGATAAAACTTATGGAGAATTCTTATTGAATGCACAAGGAGAAGACGTTGTTGCTGGTATAAGAACACCTCAACCTTTAGATCAGTTAAAAGAAATAAATCCAGAAGTACATAAAGAATTAATAGATACAATGAATAGACTTGAAACAGTTTTCAAAGATATGCAAGATATAGAATTTACAATTGAAAATGGAAAACTTTATTTCTTACAAACAAGAAATGGTAAGAGAACAGCAGCTGCAGCAGTTAAAATAGCTGTTGATATGGTAAATGAAGGATTAATAACAAAAGGAACAGCAGTTACAAGAGTAAAACCTGCTGATATCGAAAAGTTATTACATCCAACATTTGATATTGAAGAATTAAATAAAGCAGAATATTTTGGAAAAGGTCTTCCAGCATCTCCAGGAGCAGCAACAGGTATGGCTGTTTTCAATGCTGATGATGCAGAAGCTAAAGCTAAAGAAGGTCTTCCTGTTATATTAATAAGACCAGAAACATCTCCAGAAGATATTGGAGGTATGGATGCAGCTGAAGCTATATTAACATCAACTGGTGGAATGACATCACATGCTGCTGTTGTTGCCAGAGGAATGGGTAAAACAGCTGTTGTTGGTGCAGAAAACATAGTTATAAATGATAAAGCAAAAACAGCTATTTCAAATGGTATAACTATAAAAGAAGGCGATTGGTTATCAATCGAAGGTACTGAAGGTAAAGTATTTGCTGGAAAAATTAAAACAATAAAACCAACAGGACTTGAAGGCGACATAAAAACATTATTAGATTTTGCAGATGAAGTTTCTGATCTTGGAGTAAGAGCTAATGCCGATATACCAAGAGATGCAAAAATAGCAAGAGAATTTGGTGCAAGAGGAATAGGTCTATGTAGAACAGAACATATGTTCTTCGAAGGCGATAGAATAAAGAAAATGAGAAGAATGATCGTATCTAAAACAAAAGAACAGAGAGAAGCAGCATTAGCAGAATTATTACCTGTTCAAAAAGAAGATTTCAAGGGATTGTTCGAATCAATGGAAGGTTATGCAGTAACAATCAGACTTCTTGACCCACCATTACATGAATTTGTTCCTCATGAAGATGCAGCAATAAAAGATGTTGCGGAAAGTGTTGGAATAACTGAAGAAGAATTGAGAAAAGTTATAGATGATTTAGAAGAATTCAACCCAATGATGGGACATAGAGGAGTTAGACTTGCTGTAACTTATCCAGAAATTGCAGAAATGCAGATAAAAGCTATAATGCTTGCAGCAATTGAAATGGTTAAAGAAGGCAAAAAAGTAAAACCAGAAATAATGATTCCTCTTGTTGGAAATGTAAAAGAATTTACATTATTGAGAAATTCAGCAGAGGAAATAATAAAAAATCTATTAAAAGAACATCAAGTAGATGTTGAATATAAAATAGGTACAATGATTGAAGTTCCAAGAGCTACAGTTACTGCAGATCAAATTGGAGAAAATGCAGATTTCTTTAGCTTTGGTACAAATGATTTAACACAGCTAAGTTTAGGATTCTCAAGAGATGACTATGGAAAATACATAGGAGATTATCTTGAAAAGGGAATATATGATTCCGATCCATTCCAACATATAGATAGAAATGGAGTTGGAAGATTGATAAAAACAGCTGTAGATTTAGGTAGAGGTGCAAATCCACATATTAAATTAGGTGTTTGTGGTGAACATGGTGGAGATCCAGAATCAGTAGAATTTTGTCATCTTGTTGGCCTCGATTATGTAAGTTGTTCTCCATATAGAGTTCCAGTAGCAAGACTTGCTGCTGCACAAGCTGCTGTTGAATTCAGAAGAGGAAAAAAGGTTAATTACTAATATAGAATAATGCGGGGAAATTATCCCCGCTTTTTCTTTAATAAATTTCAAGCTGAGCTCAGCCTCTTTTAACCCTTCGACTTCCAGGGCCCAAGTCTTGGGCGACAACCTCTGAAGCACGCGCTCCCAGGGTATGTTACCCTCCCCAAGGGCAAGGTGTTCATTCCTTTTGCCAAAGTTGTCGTGAAGATGAATGTGAACTGTCCTTTCTCTGAAAGTCTCAATAAAACTATCAAAATCACGAGTGGTCGTGTTTAAGTGTCCCACATCGAAAGTTACTCTAAAATCGATTCCCTCAATAAGTTCATCAAGGCTCTCGGGAGTCTGAGCATCCAAAATCGGGAAGTTCGGCATGCTCTCTACGCCGAAGGCTATAGAGTATTCCTCTCCGAGCCTCGAGAGTTCCCGTAGGGAGGCTCTATGAATTTTGAGATACTCCCCGGTGTTTCCTGCTTAGGGGAGAACAGTAGCCAGGGGGAACAGTTAAGACTTCTGAGCCGAGGGTCGCAGCTACCTCGAAAGCTTCTTCCAAAATCTCAAGAGAAACCCTCCTTATCTTATCATTAAAGGAGCCGATGTTGAGGTCTATAAAGGGAGCATGGAGGGTATTTGCCATACTAAAGGTCTCCAGAACCTCTATCCATTCCCGAACGTTTTCTGGAGTTATTTGATGGGGCCACTCACTAACCAGCTCCACGAACTCAAAACCAAGTTCGCTGACAGTGTCGAGCCACTTTTCAAACTCCCTTGGGGTTGAACCGTTAAATGCCGTGGTCGAGAGGCCGACCTTCATCCTATCATCCCCTCAGGTGCTCCTCCGTTACAAGGCCCTTCGCGTAGGGGCAGAGCTCCCTCAACGGACATTCCCCACACTTCGGGTTTATCGGCCGGCAGATGCTCCTCCCGTGGTCGACCATCGCGTGGTTGACGTATATCCACTTATCCCTCGGGATTAAAGCCCTCAGGTATTCTTC
>NZ_JASUSU010000040.1:0-26688 GCF_030445905.1 Oceanotoga sp.
CTGGGATTTCACCTTTAGTATCGATTCTTTCAGGTTTAAGACCTGATTCTGGTTTAGGAGCGGCCGATTTCAATAATTTAGTATAAGGATGAAAAGGATTATTAATTATATCAGAAGAATTACCAATTTCTAATATATCACCAGCATACATTATAGCAATTCTATCAGCGATATAATGAGCACCAGCTAAATCATGAGTTATGAATAAATAACTAACATTGAAATCATCTCTTATTTTCATCATCAAATTCATTATATCAAGACGAATAGAAACATCTAACATAGAAGTTGGTTCATCGGCTAATATTAGTTTAGGATTAACAGATAAAGCTCTTGCAATACCTATACGTTGTCTTTGACCACCAGAAAGTTCATGAGGTAGTTTATCCAAATATTCATCGCTTAATCCAACGGTGTTTAAAATGTTTATTATGTTTTCTCTTATTTTATTGTTTGGACATAGATTATGTATTTTATATGGTCTGGATAATATGTAATATATTGAATGTAAAGGATTTAAAGATGAAAAAGGATCTTGAAATATCAATTGTACATTTTTTCTGTATTCTAATTCATCAGTTTTTGACATTTTCATAGGTATTTCTTTGTTGAATACTTTTATTGAACCAGAAGTTCTTTTGTAAAGTCTTGAAAGTATTCTTGCAACAGTAGTTTTTCCAGAACCAGATTCACCAACTAAGGCCAATATCTCATTGTTTTTTATTTCGAATGATATATTATTTATTGCATGAACTGTCTTCATTTTTGAAAGTTTACCAATTTTGAATACTTTATTTAAATTTTCAACCTGTACAATATCATTCATAATGATCACCTCCAAAAAGATGACATGCAATGAAATGGTCTTTTTTTATTTGTTTTAGTAAAGGATTTGATTTATTACATAAGTTTTCAATTCTTTTATCACATCTTTCATAAAATGGACAACCAGATATACTTTGTTTTAAATCTGGAGGAGTACCGTTAATTCCATGTAGTATTTGTCTTTCACCTGTCAAAGGAGGAAATGAACGCATAAGACCTTTGGTATAAGGGTGAAAAGGATTGTTGTATAGATCGAAAGAAGGAGCTTTTTCGACGATCATACCAGCATACATTATTATTATTGAGTCACTCATTTCAACTAATAAAGATAAATCATGAGTTATGAATATTACAGAGAATTTTAATTTTTTTCTTATTTCATCTATTTCTTGTAAAATACCTCTTTGAACAACAACATCTAAAGCCGTAGTGGGTTCATCCATTATGATTAGTTTAGGATTTAAAGCTAAAGATATAGCTATTACAACTCTTTGTTTCATACCACCAGAAAGTTGATGAGGATAAGCCTGTAAATATTCAGGAGATATGTTTACAATTTTGAATAATTCTAATATTCTTTTAGTCATTTGGTCTTTTGACCATTTAGTATGAGCTTTCATAACATCGAAAAATTGATCTTGAATTTTTTTAACAGGATTCAGTACATTCATAGAAGCTTGGTAAACGATTGAGAATTCTTTCCAACGAAGTTTATTTAAAGATTTTTTATTTAATTTCATTAAATCATTGTTTTCAAAAAGAACTTCACCAGAAAATATTTTACCAGGTTTGTTTAAAAGTCTAGTAATACCAAAAGCCAGAGTTGATTTACCGCAACCAGATTCACCAGCGATACCGATGAATTCATTTTTATGAATATCGAAGGAGACATCTCTGACAGCATGAGTTTTTACAGAGTTTTTTTCATAACCAGCATTAAAATTTTTTATTTGAAGAAGTTTATCCATAATTGATCATCCTCTCAGTTTAGGGTTAGTAATCTCATCAACAGCGAAATTCATAAGAGCAAAAGAAGTACCAAGTAGAGCGATAAGAATACCAGGGATGAGAATCCATAACCATTGTCCGAATAGAATGGCTTGATTGTTTTGAGCCCAATAAAGAATAGTACCCCAAGTTACAGCACTAGCATCACCAAGCCCTAAAAATTCAAGACCTGATTCAGAAAGTATAGCATATAATGCACCACCAAAGAAATGAGCAACTATTAAACCAAACATGTTAGGTAGTATATCTTTAAAAATAATATGAAAAGGGTTTTCACCAATAGATTTAGATGCTTGAATGAAATCTCTATTTTTAAGAGTTAACATTTGAGAACGTAAAACTCTAGCACCCCAAGCCCAACCAGTTAAAGAAATAACAAAGATGATGGTAAAGGTACCTCTAACAGGGATATAAGCGGCGATAATGATCATTAAAGGTAAACCAGGAATAACGAGAAAAATATTGGTGATCATTGTGAGAATATCATCTATTAAACCACCAAAATAACCAGCACAAAGACCGACTATAACGGAGATGGTGGTTGTGATTAAGCCAGTAATAATACCAACAAAAAGAGATAGTCTTGTACCATGAACAACTCTTGAAAAGATATCTTGACCAGTTGCAGTGGTACCAAATAGATGTTGAGATGATGGTGATTGTAAAGGCATAAACTCCATAGAACGAGGATCATGAGGAGCAATGATATCTGCAAATAAAGCAATTATTATGAAAAAAGAGAGTATACAAAAACCGAATAAAGCTTTTTTATTAGAAAAGAATATTTTAATAGAATTCATATTATTCACCTCCAGTCCTTGCTCTAGGGTCTAAGAAAACGTAAAGAATATCTGCGATGAAATTGGCGATTAAAACAGACAGAGTGATGAAAAGAAAGATAGCCTGCATTAAAGGATAATCCATATTCAAAACAGATTGGTATAGTAAATAACCAATACCAGGATAAGAGAATACGATTTCTGTTAACAGAGTACCGCTGACAACAAAGCCAAGTGACATAGCGAAACCAGTGAAACTTGGAAGTATAGCGTTTCTTGCTGCATAAGAGTAAACGATTTGTTCTTCAGATAGACCTTTGGCATATGCAAAAGAAACAAAATCTTCTGCAAGAACAGTGATCATATTATTACGCATGGTTAATAACCATCCACCCATAGCAGTGATGATGATGGTTAAAGCTGGTAAGAAAGCATGATAAAGTATAGAAATGAACTTTGAGAAACCAATAGAATCACCATCATAAGCACCAGAAAGAGGGAACCAACCTAAAGCGAAACCGAAAATATAATTTATTAAAAGAGCGAACCAAAAATAAGGCATAGCATTGAAAAAGAGAGAAAAAATAACAGAAGAGCTACTGAGAGCAGAATTTCTTTTCCAAGAGCTTTTAATGCCTAAGATAGTACCAAGAGTAAAAGCGATGATTAGAGATATACCAGCTAACCCGATAGTCCAAGGAAAAGCTCTTGATAGGATATCGGAAACGTTAGAAGGAAAATAAGAGATAGAGATCCCAAAATCACCAGTGAACATTCTTTTTAAGTAATCAAAGTATTGATTAATAGGAGATAAATTAGTGTCTAATCCAAAAGCTTTTTGTAAAGAGTGAATGGCTTCTGGATTTAATTTACCTTGAAATTTGGCAACCATAACGCTAACAGGATCACCAGGCATCATTCTTGGAAGCATGAAATTTATAGTTAAAGCAGCCCATAATGTTATTAGGAAGAATAATGTTTTTTTGATTATATATTTCATATTTATCCTCCAATTGTTTTAATAAAAAGAGACGGATTTCTCCATCCCTTTTTTATTTTAAATGTATGTTTAATAATATATATTTACCGCCATCAGCATCAATATTTTCTCCCGCACAATAAGGGTTTTCATCTGAAGGCCATCCGATAAAGTTCTTTTCTGAGAATATCTCAAACTCTGTTCTTGAGGTTAGAGGTACTACTGGGATGTCTTTCAAAATTTCTTTTTGGATGAAACTTAAAGCATTTTTTTGTACATTAAAATCATCTGTTGTTGAATAACTTTTTAATGCTTCATCTATTATTGGGTTTATATATCTTGAGTAATTTGATACTGAGTTTTCTCCTATTTCTTTACCTGTAAATTCTGAACTATATTCTTTGAAAAACAAATAATATGGAGTAGGGCCTGTTCCTGTACTCCAGCAAATAACGGTATCATAAGTACCAGTCATAACAGAAGTGATATAAGTGTTCCAAGGTTCTTGTTGAATATTGGTGGAGATACCGATATCTTTTAAATTATTAGATATTATTTGAGCCATGGTGATAAAATCAGTCCAACCAGCACCAACGAGTATGTTGAAAGGTTCGAGTTGAGAACCATCTGGTTTTAAAAGATTATTTTTTTTATCATATGAGTATCCATTTTTTATTAATAATTCTTTCGCTTTTTGTGGATCATATTTGTATGAGTATTTATCTAAGTTTTTATCATACCATTTTTCCATTTGTTTAGGTACTATACCTGTTGGATCAGCTATTTCTCCTATACCATAATATGCTTTATCTAATATTTGTTGTTTATTTATACTCATTGCTATCGCTTTCCTTAAAATTTTATCGGTAAAAGGATCTTTCATGGTGTTGAAATAAAGCATGTTAGTATTTAATGTAGGCCACCATTTTTTATTGTTTTTACTCTTTGAAACCCAAGATCTATCTACATCTGGAACAAAAGAAAAAGTCCAATCTGCTTCACCTTTTAACATTTTTAAGAAAGAAGTATTATTAGAGTTTACAGCAACTATTTCAATTCCATCTATATATGGTTTTTCTTTAATCCAATAATTTTTGTTTTTTTGAAGTTTTACAGTATTGGTTTCTGCATTAAATTTTTCTATGATGAAAGGTCCAGTTCCAACAGGATTTTGATTTTGGAACTTTGAAGGATCTTTTATATCTTTCCATATATGTTCTGGAACTATTGGAACAAGTGTTATATAATAGAAAAATGGAGTATTTGCTATTGAAAAGTTTATATTTACTGAATTTTTATTTACTTTTTCTATATCTGATATGTTTGAACTTTTACCCCATATTCCATTTAAATCTAATTCGGGATGTTTTTTGATATAATTAAATGTAAATATAATATCATCTGCGGTAAATGGAACTCCATCATTCCATTTAACATTGTTTCTTACAGTGATGTTTAGAGTTCTGGAATTGTTAATCCAGTTGAACTCTGTAGCGAGTTCTGGAATTATTTCTCCAGTTAATTCATTCATATAAAAAAGATGTTCATATATGGCAGGCCCAGTTGGCAGACTTTGACCTGTTGGGAGGAATGGATTTGAGTTATTTGTAAGATTGCCCCATGGATTTATAACTTTTAAAGTTCCTCCCCTTTTTATTTCTCCAGAAAATACCATTAAAGAAAACACTAATATTATACTGAGAACCAAAACAATTTTTTTGTTCAATTTTCTTTCCCCCTTTTTATGAGTATTTATAAAAAGTTTTTTGCAAAATCAAAACTTTTCATCAATTTATTCATAAATGATCCTGAAGCTCCAATAACTATACTTTTTAATTTTGTATCATCTATAATTATTTTGAATTTTCTATTTGGATAGTTTATTATTTTTTCATAAGTTTTATTTTTTATTAGATTTATTATATTATTCGGTAACATATGAACATATCCGCCTAAAACAAACACATCAGGGTCTAATATGTTTGCAGTTGTACTTATAATTGTTGATATCTTTTCAAGATAATCATCAAATATAATCTCTGGATTTTTTATTGATTTCAAATAATCTGTGAAATTTTCATATCTGATTTTTTGATTGTTAGAGATTAAATTTGTTGTTATTGATTGTTCACCAGATAAATTATTAGAACCTTTATAAATTTTTTTGTTTATTATTATTCCATTTCCTTGATAACCTTTTATCATATCTTCATGGAAAAAAAATCCCATCAACATAAATACAAGATTTTTGTATTTTAATTTTGAATCAAGCAAATAATACATAGCTCCAGCATTAGCATCATTTTCTATATGAAAATAAAGACCAGTTTCTTTTTCAAGTTTTTCTTTTAATGGAAAATTTTCGAATTGAAAAAGACCATTACCTATTAAAGTACCAGTATCAGAATCAGTTGCTTCTGGAAAAGCTACAGAAACAGACATTAAGTCTTTGAAGTATTGAGTGTATTTATTAGTTGATATTAAAATTTCCTGTATTATTTTTTTTGTGTCTTCATTTCTTAAATTTATAAATTTTATATTTTCAGATATTATATTCAGACCCAAATCCATTAAACATGACAATATAAAACTTTCTGTTATATATATTCCTAAAGTATATTTATACCCATAATTGAATCTTATTATATCTGCTTTTCTACCTATTAAATTATTATTTTCTTTTTTATCTGTTTTAATTATGTAATTTTTTTTGTATAAATAAGAAGCATTTCTTGATATATTAGACCTATCTATTTTTAAATTTCTACTTAATTCTGGAACTGTTGAATATCCATTTATCCAGAGATTTTCAAGTATATTTAATTGAGTTTGATTTGAAATCATTTTAAACCTCCTGCAATTTAATGCGTGTCACACACAATTAATTATATATTTAATTAATTTTTTAAACAAATTTAAAATTACATAATTAAAGCCATTAATTTCAAAATAAAATTAATTAAAACAATATTTCATACTTATGTTCTTTTTTATTAATAATTTTTGTTGTTTTTATTTATTTCATTGAAAATTTTAATTTAATTTTAAGTAAACTGATTGGTCTTTAAGTGACTTATAAGATATGAATACTAAAATGAAAATGTATATAATTAAATTTTCAGGAGGTTTTAATAATGAAAAAACTAATGTTTATATTATCAGCTGTATTAGTTATGGGATCAGCATTTGCTTCTAACGTAGAAGTTTTAGGTGGAGGAACATTTAATACATATAATTATAAATTAAATGATGCATCTGAAGCTTCAGTTGAAGATCTTACCAAAGGATTTGGTGGATATGTAGGAGTAGCTTACACTTTTTGGGAAGGTGTAGGAGTTGAAGGTGGAGTAGATTATTTTAATTCTAATTACAAAAAAGATGATAAAAAAGCATCTGAAAATACATTTGGACCTTATGCAGCAGTAAAATATACATATAATTTTGCTGAAATGCCATTATCTTTAAATGCAAAAGTTGGTGGAGCATATTATTTCAACAAATTAGATGATAAAATAAACTCTGTTGAAACTGAAAGAAATGGATTAGGTTTGATTGCAGGTGCAGGTCTCGGATATAATTTCACAGAAAATTTTAAAGTAGGTTTAAATGGTTCATATAGACTTGCAAAATTAGCAGATAAAGATAATAAAGATAATAAAATGGATTTTTCAGGATTTAGAGCAGGATTAGAATTTTCATATGAATTTTAATGAATAATCTAAAAAAAGCAAATTCAAAAGAATTTGCTTTTTTTTATTTTTTTATTTAAAATTTGTTTTAAAGGGGGGATATTTTATGATTCGATACTTAGATGAAGAAAGAATGTTTTTGATCAGTACAGATAATATGGCTTATGTTATTAAAATAGAAGATTCTAAACTAACAAATATTTATTTTGGAGAAAAACTTGTTTTTGACTTTGATTATATACCTGAAATTAAAAAAAATATTTTTATAAACTGGTCATGGAATTATGAATTGAGTGATAGAAGTGAAAATAATTATGCTAATACAGCTTTTAAAGTGTTATATCATGATGGAGTTAGAGATTGTGAGCTTTTGTATAAAAATTATGAAATTTTTGATAATAAACTAAAAATTGAATTATTTGATGAATTTTATGGTATGAAAATTTTTTTATTTTATGAAGTTTTTGAACATGATAATATTATAAAAAAGTATTATGAAGTAAATAATATTTCAGATCAAAAAATCAATATAGAAATTTTAAAAAATTCTCTTTATATACCAATATTAGAAGGGAATTTCAATTATTTGAAAGGTATGTGGGGACATGAGACTAATATAGTTCATGAAAAGATAAATCAAGGTATAAAAAGTATAGGAAGTAGAACTGGAAATACTGGTCATCTATTTAATCCATATTTTTCTATAGATGATGGTGCAGATGAAGATAATGGGAACGTTTGGTTTGGCCTTTTGGGATGGAGTGGTAATTGGAGTATAGATGTTCATAAGCAAGATTATGAGTATATAAATATTTCAGCTGGATATAATGAATGGGATTTTAATTATATTCTTTTACCTAATGAGAGTATAAAGTCTCCAGAACTTATATTTGGTTTTACTAATGAAGGTTTTGGTGAATCTTCTAGAATTTTACATTCTTTTATAAGAAAACATATTTTAAGAAAAATCGATAGAAAAATATTATATAATTCTTGGGAAGCTACAGGTTTTGATGTTAATGAATCTAATCAAATGAAACTTGCTGAATTAGCTTCTAAAATTGGAATAGAATTATTTGTGGTAGATGATGGATGGTTTGGAAAAAGAAATGATGATAAGGCAGGTCTTGGAGATTGGTATATAAATAAAGAAAAATTTTCGCGAGGGCTTTCTCCATTGATAAAAAAAGTTAAAGAATTGGGTATGGATTTTGGTATATGGGTTGAACCAGAAATGGTTAATCCTGATTCTCAACTTTATAGAAGTCATCCTGATTGGATACTTGGCTATGAGAGTAGAAAAAAAACGGAGATAAGAAATCAATTAGTTTTAAATATAATCAAAAAAGAAGTAAAAGATTATATAATAGATTTTATGACAGACCTTCTAAGTAATAATGATATATCTTTTATAAAATGGGATTTTAACAGACCTATATTAGAATCAGGTTTTATGAACAAAATAAATTCTAAAAGTATTTGGATTGATTATGTTGAAAGTTTTTATTATATTTTAGATATATTGAAAAGAAGATTTCCATATGTGATTTTTGAATCTTGTGCAGGTGGTGGCGGGAGAATAGATATTGAAATTTTAAAATATGCTGATCAAGTATGGACAAGTGATAATACTAATCCTTATGATAGATTGATCATACAAAAAGGTTTTTCTTATGCTTATCCTTCAAATATAATGATGGCTTGGGTTACTGATTGGGCTGGAAAAGAAACTTATCCTTTGAAGTATAGATTTCATTCAGCAATGTTGGGTAGCCTTGGAATTGGTTCAAATTTAAATAATTATTCGGAGGAAGAATTGAATATATTTTCAAACTTGATAAAAGATTATAAAGATATCAGAAATATCGTTTATGAAGGAGATCTTTATAGAGTTAATATGACTGATTATAAAAATCTTGAAATATTTGAATATTTGAAAGAAAATAAAGAAGAAGGAGTTGCCTTTATTTTTCAAAATCCCACAGAGTTTGATATATTTAATGTTTATAAAATTAAATTAAAAGGATTAAATGAAAGTTATGTTTATGAGATAGAAAATAAACTTTATTCTGGAAAATCATTGATGAAATTTGGATTTTATATGCAATTTGATTCTGATATAGATTATTTAAATATGAAAAAGAATAATTATATGTCAAAAATTATAAGATTTAAATTAAAAAAGAATATTTAATAAATATAAATGGATGCTTAATTTTTAAAAATTAAGCATCCATTGAGTTAATCATTTCTAAACTCTAAACCCATAAAATCGAATACAGGTATTGAAAAAATTATTCCTTTTCCTGGTTTTTCTATTTCTCCTGATTTTAAGAGTATTTTATACATTTTTGAATAATCATCTTTATCTACAATCATCAAAATAATTTCTTTTGAAGATTCTACTTTTATATTGAATAATTTTTTATTATCATTTTTTCCAGTTCCGCGACCATATAGTATGGTAGCACCTTTTGCACCATTTTTATTGGCACTTTCTACTATTTTATCTGCTTTTCCCCTTTCGACTATCAAAAAAATTGCTATTTTTTCATTCATTATTGATCATCTCCTATAAATAGAATAATCCAAGTATGAGTACTGAAATAACAGGGCCTAGTGTCATCAAGCCTACTATTCCAAATCCATCCATTAATGGATCAGCGGATTGAACCATTTTAGAAATTCCCAATCCTATTGCCATATTTACAGGTATATTTACAGGTCCTGTAGTAGAACTTGCAGCATCAAATGCAATACCTATGAATTCTTTTTTTGTAAATAATATTAATATAGAAATGATGAGAAGTATGGGTAGTATAAAAAATCTTATATTTAAAGAAAAGAGTATTTTAATTATTCCAAAAGCCATACCCAATGCAACACCAAAAGCTACAAACTGAATTAAAACTTTTGCATTTATTGCCCCTATAGAAGCTTCTTCTACTTCAGCTGCCACTACTTTTAAACCAGGCTCTATCAAGGTTGAAAAATAAGCTAGTAATGATGTAAAAAAGATTATCAATATTTTATTGTCTAAAAAAATAATATTTTCTCCAAAACTTTTTGACAATGGAAGAAAAAGAGTAGATATGCCTTTCATAAAAAGCATTAAACCAAGAGTTGTAAATATTAGCCCGCCAAAAAAATCTTTCAAATTTTCAACAGGTTTTTTGAACACAAAAATTTGAAAAATTAAAAGAAATATTAGAAGCGGAAGTAGCTCTTTAAATGAAACAAAAAAATCCTTTAAAAAATCTAAAACCTTCAAAATTTTCACTCCTATTCTTAACTTTTAATATTATATTTCTTATATATTATATATTAATCAAATAACAAATATAAGACTTTTTAAAGCGTTTTAATTTAGAATTTATTAAAAGGATAGAACTTGCATTTTTATTTATCTTAGGTATAATTAATGTTAGTATAAAGCAGGAGGGATAAAATTGCTTATAGAAAAGGCTGAATTAAAGGATTTAGAAAGTATAATGAAAATAGAATATGAATCCTTTGATACAGATATTGCTGAAAATGAAAAAATTTTTAAAAAAAGGATAAAAAATTTTTCGGATGGTTTTTATATAATAAAAATAAAAAATGAAGTAATAGGGTATATTTGTTCTGAACTATGGGAATATGAAGAAAATTTAAACATTGAAAAATTTGAATTGAACCATTCTATGGATAAATTTCATAAGATGAATGGGACAGAACTTTATATATCATCATTTGGACTTTTGAAAAATTATAGAAAAAAAGGCTTTGGAAAAGTTCTTTTCGATGTTTTGATGAACAGAATAACCCAAAAATATGATATTAAAAGTGTTGTTTTGATAGTATCGGAGAAATGGGAAGCAGCAAAAAAAATATATATTGATCATGGTTTTGAAAATATAAAAGTTTTGAATGATTTCTTCAATGATGAAGAAGATGGAATAATAATGAGAAAAAAATTAAATATTGTTTAGACTAAAAAATATCGGATTTATCCGATATTTTTTTTATATTTAACAAAATATATTTAAATAAATTATTTTGTTTTGATATAATATAAATGTTTAGTTTAATATCATAATCATTATGATAATTTACATAACATTAACTATGGTGTTAATATTTGAGATTCATTTGTATAAAATCTAAAGAATATTATTGTTGTTTGGAGGTAGGAAAAGTGAAGAGTATTAAATTGAAACTTTTAGTACCATTGGTAACTTTGATAGTTGTTTCTATGTGTTTTATAATGATTTTTTCTATTTTGTCTGGTCAAAAAATAGTTAAAGAAGAGGCGGTTAAGAACATTGAGAATGTAACAGCTTCTTTTCAAGATCTAACCAATGCTTTACATAGGGCCGATATAAAAGTTATGGATTTGGCTGAATATGTTTCAGAGACATTTTCTTTAGAAGAATTTGAAAGTTCTGGAATAACTTATCTTGAGGGTTATAGTGAAAGTGTGTTATATAATTTTATGTCAAGTTTATTAAAGAGTTCTAAAGAAATGAATAACTTATATTTTTTTATAAATCCTGAATACAGTTCAGAGGTTTTTAATTTGAGTTTGTACAATAAAAGTGAGGGTATTAAAAGGGAAAAAATGGTAGAGAAAAGTAAATATGATGATATTGATATGCAATGGCTTGAACAGACAATAAAAGAGAGAAATTTGATTTGGACAGATCCTTATGAATGGGATGGTGAAATAATATTAAGTCATAGTATGCCAGTTTTTATTGATAATAAAATAATCGCTGTTGTTGGAACTGATTTGAATTTTACCTCTTTTAGGAATGATATTTTAAATCTAAGCAAATATGATACAGGAAAAGCCATGTTGTTAGATTCTAAAGGTAAAATAATTGTTAGTGAGGATCATGAAGGAAAGTATTTTGAACAACTTGGTCTCAAAGAACTTCAAAATACTGTTGTTAATAATGAAAAAGGTAGTTCTTCATATAAATATAATGATATAAATTATACAGCTGGTTTTTATACTTTATTTAATGATTGGGTAATTGTTTTGAGAGTTGAAGATTCTGAATTATTTGAAGGCATATATAGCATGGCTAATATTATTTTAATAGTTACAATTATAATAATAGTTCTTTCCATAATTTTAATAATGTTTTTAACTAATAAAATTGTTAAACCTATAAAAATCATTTCAGAAGATGCTGAAAAACTTTCAAATGGAGATTTGAAAATTGAAATTGATGATAAAGTTAAAGCATTAAAAGATGAGGTTGGAAATCTTGCGAATTCATTTGATAAACTCATTAGAAGTCAAAAAAGTATTATAGGGAGTATAAAAGATTCTTCAGATGAGGTTGATAAATCAGCCAATGAACTTTCAGCTGTTTCTGAAGAAACTACTGCCACATCAGAAGAACTTGGAGCTCAAATAGAGAATATAAAATCTAATTCTAATAATATATCTTCTTTTATCGAAGAAGTTTTATCTTCTATAGAAGAAATTTCTGCATCATCACAGAGTTTATCAAGAATTATAAATGAATTGAATGAAAAAGCTAATGAAACAAATGAAGCTGCTCTTGATGGAGAAAATTCGGTAAAATCAATAGTTAATATAATAAAGAAAGCTATAGAAAAGACAGATAAAACTAAAGAAGATGTCGATGCTTTGAATAATGATGTAAAAGAAGTTGAAAAGATAATAGAAACTATAGAATCAATAACGGAACAAACGAGTCTTTTAGCTTTAAATGCTGCTATAGAAGCAGCACGTGCAGGAGAAGCTGGAAAGGGTTTTGCTGTTGTTGCAGATGAGATAAGAAAGCTTGCTGATAGTTCTAAAACGGCTACTCATCAAATAAGTTTGATAATTGAAAATCTTATGAAAGCTTCTAAAGCTGTAGAAGTTTCTCAAGACAGTTCTGCACAAATAATAAAAGATATAAAAATGGAATCAGAAGTTGTTGATGGAAAGTTTAAAAATATAAGGAGTTCTATAATGCATGTAGCATCTGAGATAGAGAATGTTTCAGCGGCTATACAAGAACAAAGTGCAAGTTCCGAAGAGATAACCTCTTCTATGGAAAAAGCTGCTTCTATGGTTAAAGATATAGATGAACAATTGTTAGAAGCTGTTTCTGCTGTAGAAACACAGAGTTCTTCATCTGAGAATATAAGTGAAAATGCTCAAATATTATCAGAGCTTTCAGAAAAATTGCATAAAAAAGTTAGTTTTTTTAAGATTTGATCAAAAAGAAGTTTTCATATTGAAAAATATGAAAACTTCTTTTTTTATTTTTTTATTATAGATGAATAAAATTTTCCAGAGTCTTTTACAATTCTTTTTTGAGTTTTATAATCTATATATACAATTCCGAATCTTTTTGAATAACCAGCAGACCATTCGAAATTATCAAGGAAAGACCATAAATAATATCCTTTTAAGTTTATATTATTTTCTTTGGCTTTTTTTATGACATTTATATGTTCTTTTATATAATTCAATCTTCTTATATCATGGATTTCACCGTTTTCTATTTCATCTTGATAAGCAGCACCATTTTCTGTTATATATAATGGCATTTTTGGAAACTCTTTTGATAGATCTTTTAAAATTTTGTATAAACCTTCTGGATATACTTCCCATTTCATTTCAGTATATTCTCCACCAATTTCAACAGGTTCAGTATTGAATAGTTTATTTTCTGAAGAGTATTTTATTATTGTTCTCATATAATAATTTATACCGAGAAAATCTGAAGTGTTTTTTATATAATTTAATTCATCTTCGGGAAAAGAATTAAGGTTTAACTTTTCTTTGTAAATTTGAGATATTTTTTTTGGATAATATCCTTTGAAAATAGGATATATATACCATTTATTGAAAAATTCATCATAGATTTCTGCAGATTCTAAATCTTTTTTATCTTTAGAATAAGGGTATATAGGTACGAGATTCAAAGTTATACCTATTTTACCTTTATAATTCATTTTTTTATAAATTTTATAAGCTTTTGCATGTGAAAGATTTAAATTATGAGATACTATCAAAGATCTTTTTCTGTCTTTTACAGCAGGTGGCATATCTCCACCAACATAACCACCATTAACTATTACCCAAGGTTCATTTATAGTTATCCATTTATCAACGTATTCTGAGAAATTTTCAAAACATATTTTGGCATAGTTTTCAAATATATCAGAGATATTAGGGTTTTCCCATCCTCCAATTTTTTGTAATTCATATGGTAAATCCCAATGATATAAAGTTACAAAAGGCTTTATACCATTTTTTTTCATTTCTTCAAATAATTTTTTATAAAATATAATACCTTTTTGGTTTATATTTACACCATCTGGCATTATTCTTGTCCAAGATAATGACATTCTATAATTTTTGATTCCAAGATCTTTCATAATTTTAAAATCTTCTGGATATAATTCATAATGATTACATGCAATATCACCATTTTCATCGTTTTTAATATGATTTATTTGATGTGAAAATTCATCCCATATTGAGATTCCTTTTCCATCTTTTTTCCAAGCTCCTTCTATTTGATAAGCTGAGGTTGATACACCCCATTCAAAATCTTTTTCAAACATTCTATCATCCTTTCATTCCTGTTAGTGATATTCCCTTTATGAAATATTTTTGTGCAGACAAAAATACTATTATAAGTGGAAGTATTACAACAACAGCTCCAGCCATTTGTAATCCATATTGTACTTCATATTGACCACCTATAACAGATATTGCAACTGGTAATGTATACATACTTTCATCCGAAGATATTATTAAAGGCCATAAAAAAGAGTTCCATGATCCAGTAAATGTAAATATAGATAATGCAGCTAGTGCAGGTTTTGCAAGAGGTAATATAATTCTAAAAAATATGAACCCTTCACCAGCACCATCTATTTTAGCCGCTTCAATTAGTTCATCTGGTAAACCCTGTATAAATTGTTTCATGAAAAATATATTATAAGCACTTACCATTGCTGGTAATATTAGTCCAGCGAATGAGTTCAGTAAACCCATTTGTCTTAAGAGTAAAAATACTGGTATCATTGTTATTTGGCCAGGTACCATCAATGTTCCCAAAACAATCATGAAAATTTTATTTTTACCTTTGAATTTGAATTTAGCAAAAGCATATCCTGCCATTGATGAAATCAACAGTGATAAAAAAGTTATAGATAATGCAACTATAATAGTGTTTAAAAGAGGTCTTCCAAAATCGAGAGTTTTAAAGAGATCTATATAGTTTTGAAAAGTTGGATTATTTGGTATCCAACGTGGTGGAAAAACAAATATTTCGTCTGAATTTTTAAACGATGTTGAAACCATCCATAAAAATGGAAGAATCATACTTAGAACACCTAAGATTAATATAAAATGTACTATTATTTGTTCTGTAATACTGACTTTTCTTTTTCTCATTATGCTCATCTCCTAATATTTTAATATTCCGTTTTTTTTAATTTTGTCTGCAGTATAGTTAATATGAATATTATTAAAAATAAAATTACTGCAATTGAAGATGCATATCCGAGATTAAAAAATTTAAAACCTTGTCTGTAAAGATATAAAACTACTGATAATGTTGAATCTAAAGGTCCTCCATTTGTTAACATATAAGGTTCTTCGAATAATTGTAAATAACCAATTAAAACCATAACACTCACAAAATATGTTGTTGGTCTTAGCATTGGGACTGTTATTTTTAAAAATTGTTGCCATCTTGATGCTCCATCTAATTCCGCCGCTTCATATAAAAACTCTGGTATGTTTTGTAATCCAGCATAAAATATTATTATGTTATAACCCAGAGCTTTCCACACAACAAGCATTATTATAGATGGCATAGCCCAATTAGGATCTCCTATCCAATTAGGACCATTTATACCAAAAAGTCCAAGAAACCAATTAAAAAGACCGTATTCTGGATTTAAAATCCATTTCCATACTATTGCAATTGCAACTGTATTCGTTACAAAAGGAAGATAAAAACCAACTTTAAAAAAATTTTTGAAATAAGTTTGTTCTCTATTTATAAGCACGGCAAAAAAAAGAGCCAATATTATAGTTAAAGGCATTGCTATTATTAAGGCATAAAAGGTATTAAATAAGGATTTCCAAAATAATTCATCTTTAAAAAGATCTATAAAATTTTCAAAGCCTATAAATTTTGCTTTGCTCCAATCTGCAAGTGCAAAAGTATTAAAATTAGTTAAACTTATAAAAAAAGAAGCTATCATCGGTAAAATTAAAAAAATCATTAAAATTATTATTGCAGGACCTAGAAACATTATTATTGATTTAGTAGATGTTCGAGTTCGCATAATTTTCACCTTTCTTTAAAATCTAACCTCCTTAAAAAGGAGGTAGATTAATGTTTTTATCTTAAGATTTTTTCTAAATCTTTTTTTAAATCTTTTGCTGCTTCTTCTGGAGTTTTAGTACCATAACATGCTTCTTGTACTCTTCTCTCCAGTGCATCTTCTATTTGAGCCCATTCAGGTCTATTAACTGGAGCTTTAGATTTTTCGAGTTGCTTTCCGAATGTACTCATCATAGAATTATTTTTTAAGTAATTATCTTCCCATGTTTCTTTTACTGAAGGTAATGATCCAACTTCTTTATACCATTTTAATTGTACTTCTGGTCTTGAGACGAATTCCATGAATTTCCAAGCTATATCTTTGTTTTTTGAGTTTTTGAACATCACTAAATTGCTTCCACCTACAAAAGAAGTTCCGTGTTTTTTTGAAGGAACAACTTTTACATTAAATTTATCTTTTATTTCAGGGGTTTGTTCTTTTGTCATGTTTATCATCCATGGACCGGAGAAATACATTGGGACTGTACCATTTGCAAATTCTTGAAATAAAGTTCCACTTAAGCTCAAAGGAGCAATTTTTTCTTTAAAAAATTTTGAATAAAAATCTATTGCTTCTATAAATTCAGGGGTTGTTACGGTTATATTTCCTTTTTCATCGAGTATATCTGCATTATTTTGCCATATAAAAGGCATTATTTCTTGATATTCCATTGTTTGCATCGTTAGACCGTATTTACCTTTTTCAGATAATTTTTTTGCAGCATCATATAATTCTTCCCAATTTTCTGGACCATTTTCATATCCAACAGATTTTAATAAATCTGTTCTATAAAAAAGAACTCTTGTATCAACATACCATGGTAATCCATATATTTTATTATCTACTATGGTAGTTTCAAAAGGTCCTTCAAAAAAAATATCTTTTGAAACTGTAGCAGAATTTTTTAAATACTTTTCTAAATTTTCAAAAACACCCATCGAACCAAATTCCGCCATCCAAGTTGTTCCCATTTGTGCGAGATCTGGATTTGTGTTTCCAGCTATTCCAGTTATTAATTTATCATGTGCTGAACCCCAAGGTATTGCTTGAATTTTAACTTCAATATTTGGATTTTCTTTAATAAAGTCATCGGCAATTATATTTAATTTTTTAGCTTCTTCACCCATTGCCCATATAGTTAAGGTTTTTGAAAAACTTAAAATAGTTAATGATAATACAAATAAGATAATAAAAACTTTTTTCATTTTAAATCCTCCCTTATTTTAATTCTAAAGTTCCCCATAATTCTTTATTTGACCATATTTCTGGTAAATTAGTCCAAGATAGTAGATTTTCTCTTACATATTCCCCTTTTGCAGCATCTTTTTTATTTGAATTATGTATTGTTGTTGAAAATCCTAAATTTATACCTGCTTTAGGAGTTATTCCAAGATATTTAAAAGGAATTTTAACTTCGATTGTATAACCTGTATTAGTTTTGTTAGAAGCCAATTGTATTTCAGGAGCTGTTTCTTCTATGGCACCTGAATTTGAATCTTCATGTCTTGTACCTTGAACATTATTTTGTGTATCAAATGGAATTATAGCGAGTTTCATTAATTTATCATTAATTCCAGCTTTTTCGGGATCCAAATAAATTTCTATTGAATCTGTTCTATAAAAACCAGATTTATCTTCTGGAGTTAAATTGTTGACTATATATTCATCTGAAACATTTGTTGCAAAATATAAATTTTCATCATCCCATAATAAATAGAATATTGAATTTAAAACTTGTTTTTTTGGATCTACTTTTGAAACACCACCTGCAGGAACATTCATAGTTTCATCTATTGTATATTTATTTGAATCTGAATATTCATCAATATTTCCATCAATAATTATTTTTTTATTAGTTTTTTTTGCTATTGCGATTTTTTGTGATGGAGCTTTCATTAATTTCTCAAATTCTTTTTTGTAATTAGGAGTTACAGCATATTCAGATTTTTTTTCTTCAAACCCAATAATTTTTAATGAATTTTTTGCATATTTATTTTTTATATCTTCTTTTTTTACATATTTTTCTCCTCCTCAGAAATAAACAAATATATTTAAAGTCTTTTCATTATTTTCATTATTTATTATATTTCCATCTATTTCATTCTCATTTACAATAATTTTTTTATTTTTAGATCTTATAAAGTTTATATTATACAGACAATTTCTGAAATATCTTTTTACGAAGACTTTGTCCCATTCTTTTGGCATTACTGGAGATATTTTTAATCCATTCCATTCTGGTGTTATGCCAAGAATACCTTCCATTCCAGTTATAAAGTACCAACTTGCAGATCCTGTATACCATGACCAACCTCCACGACCAAAATTAGGAGAATCAGGTCCATCTACATTGCCTGGGGTTACATATGGTTCAGTGAAATATTTATCGGGATTCATTCCTCTATAAACTGGCATAAATGATTTATAAATTTTATATGAATTTTCATCATTCATTTTACATGCAGCCAATACACCCCATGTTCCAGCATGTGTATAAAGTCCGCCATTTTCACGTACTCCAGGAGCATATCTTGATAAATAACCTATTTCTTTGTCTGGTTTTGAATAAGCTGGCTGGAATAATAAAGGTCCAAACTCTTTGAAAAGATATTTTTTTAGAGATTCATATGCTTTTTCTTTTCTTTCTTCAGTTGTTGAATTGTTTAAAATAGCCCATGTTTGAGCATTTAAGAATATTTTCCCCTCTGAGCATTTTGAGCTTCCAATAGATTTTCCATCATCTTTAAAAGCTCTTATAAACCATTCACCATCCCAAGCATATTTATTTATAGAATTTTTTAATTTTAAAGCTTCTTTTTTAAATAAATCTTCATTTTCATAGTCTTTTTGTTTATTACAAATATAAGAAAAATCATTTAATATACCATATAGAAAATGACCAAGCCAAATACTTTCTCCTTTACCATCAGTACCCACAGCACTCATACCATCATTCCAATCTCCAGAACCTATTAATGGCAATCCTCTTGAACTTAATTTTGATAAATTATATTTTATAGCTTTTATACAATGATCATAAATGCTTTCATCTTCATAATCTATATAAGGGACCATTTCATTTAAAAAATTAAAATTATTTGTTTCTTTTAAATATCTTAGTGTTATAAAAGCTAACCATAATCTGTTATCTGAAATATTATTTTTTAATCCAATTTCTGATATTGGATGCCACCAGTGATAAACACTACCATCTATGAATTGATGTTTTGCATGCAATTTTATTTGTTCGGCTGTTTTATTTGGATCAACATATAAAAATATTTGACTATCTTGTAATTGATCTCTAAAACCAAAAGCACCACCTGTTTGATAATAACCAGTTCTTCCCCATAATCTTCCCGATATTGCTTGATATTTTAGCCATTTGTTGTTCATTAAGTTGAAACCTATATCTGGGGTTTCTACCATATTTTTTTCAAATATATCTTTCCACATTTTTTTGTTTTTTTCTATTTCATTTAAAACTGATTTTTCAGTGGAATATATTTTTTTTATATTATCTATTTCTTTAGTATCATTTTTTTCTACCAATCCTATGGTATAAATGAGTATTTTTTCTTCATCAGAATCTATTATCATTTCATTGTGTAATGAAGCAATTGAATCTTGGTATTTGCCAAATATATTGTTTAATTTTTTATTTTTTAATCCTTCTGGATTTGATACAGATCCGAAATTCCCCAAAAAATCTTCTTTACAAGATGTTGCTGAAGATGTCTTTTCATTAACCGAATTAAAAGCTGTGTATTCCCAGTTTCTATTCCAATGTTCACCATTTTCATTTGGTATATCCCACATTCTTTTTTCAGCTTTTATCACATCATTCATAAAATATGTATCTATAAATGTTTTATGGAATTCTCTATGCCAATCTGGAGCAGTACCAAGATTCCATTCTAAATAAGAAAAAACAGATAAATTTAATTTATTTTTGGTTTTATTTTTTATTTTTAGCATCCATATTTCTAACGAAGAATCTTTAGGTACCGTTAAAGTTAATTCGGTTTTTAAATCTTTATTTTCGGCTAAAAATTTAGAATAACCAAATCCGTGTATTATTTTATAATCAATATTTTTTTTACACATTGGTTTAAAAGTAGGAGTAAATAATTCATCATTTTCATTGTTTTTGATATAAAAGTACTTTCCCCATTCGTCTTTTATGATATCTTGTTCCCATCTATTTATTCTGTTTAAGGAAGCATGTGTTTTCCAGCTATATCCCGAACCATTTTGAGAAACAGCAACACCATAATCACCATTTGAAATTATATTAACCCAAGGTCTCGGTGTTTTTGGTGTTTTTATTATATATTCATTTTGATCTTCTGAAAAATAACCGTATTTAGTTTCGAACATTAATATATCCTCCTGATTTTATTTTTAGTTAACCGGTTAAGTAGTTGGGTAAAAATAGAGTATACTCTATTTTGTTGATTTTCTTTTAATTAATTCAGTTTTTAAAGATATTTTTTTAGATTTAGGTTTTTTTTCATCTATTAATTCTAATAATAATTCTACAGATTTTTCTCCCATTTTGCATAGAGGTTGCTCAACAGTGGAAAGTGTAGGCTCAGAAAATTTTGAAGATTCTATATTATCAAAGCCTATTACTGAGATATCTTCTGGAATATTCAAATTCTTTTCTTTTATAGCTTTCATAGCACCTAAAGCCATTTGATCATTGGCAGCAAAAACTCCATCTATATCTTTGTTTGAAAGAATTTCAAGTGTTTTTGTATAACCTTCTTCTCTTCTGAAATTTGCATCTTTTATTATTGAATCATCTATTTTTATTGAATAATCATTTAAAGCTTTTAAATATCCTTTGAATCTGTTTTCAGAATCCCAAGCAACAGAAGATCCTTTTAAAAAAGCTATTTTTTTACATCCTGCTTTTATTAAATATTCTGTAGCTTTATAACCACCATCAAAATTATCAACAGTTACTGTATAAACTGAATTTGTAGTGAAAGGATAATCTATAAAAACAAAGGGTACATTTCTTTCTTTTAAAATTTTTATATACTCTTCATTTATATGATAGGCCATTATTATTACACCATCTACTATTCCACCAGTAAAAAGGTCTATGACTTGTTTTTCTTTGGCTTTTTCAGCATGTGTAGTTACAAGATTTAAAAGATAATTATTAGAATTTGTTTTATTTTCAACACCTTTTATTATATCTGCATAAAACATGTCTGAAATATCAGGTATTATTAAACCTATATAATGAGTTTTTTTTCCTGCTAAACCTCTTGCAATTGCATTGGGAATATAGTTCATTTCTTTCATTATTTTAAGTATTTTGTTTCTTATTTTTTCACTCACGCCTGGTTTATTATTTATAACATAAGAAACTGTGGCTTTTGAAACTCCTGCTTTATTTGCTATATCTTTTATTGTGATATTGTTTTTTTTCATTTTATTCCTCCAATTACTTAACCGGTTAATTAAACTTATTATAAAACATAATTAATATAAAATAAAACTCGATTTCAAATGATTGAGTCTGGTTTCACTAATTTATAACCAATTGTTTATATTTAAGCTGTAATTTTTAAATTTATTTTAAAAATAGAAATTTTATTATATAGAAATTAAATATTTTATTATTTAACAATAGTTCTATAGGTATAATTGGTTCAAAGTTTCTTTCATTAATCTTTAAAATTTTTTTTATTTATGATATAATGTATCTGAATAAGAAATGTTTTTTCACAAACTTATATGGGGAGGTCACAGTATGACATCAAAAAGAGTATTTAGTGTATTTTTAGTGCTTTTATTAGTTGTTGTATCAGCTTTTGCTGCAAAGATAAATTTGAAAGATGGTATTTATGGTGCACAGGCATCTGAAGCAAGTTATGGTTATACAGCATTTGTTATGCTTGAAATCGATAATGGAAAAATAGTTAAAGTCGTTGCTGATGAAGTTAGTGCAGATGGAAAATTAAAGTCAAATGATGAAGGCTATAGAGCAAATATGGAACCTAAAACTGGAACTTATCCTTCAAAATTTTATACAGATCTTGCTATGCAATTGTTAAAAGAACAAAATCCAGATAAAGTGGATATTGTTTCTGGAGCTACACATGCAACACATAATTTTGTTAAATTAGTTAAGGCTATTTTAGAAGATGGAAAATTAGGCCAAACAATAACAGTTAATTTAAAGTAATTATATTTAGAAAAAGCCTCTAATAGAGGCTTTTTTTATTTTTGAGGTGAGATTTTATGGAAAATTTTGTTTTGATAACGGGAGCTTCAAATGGGATAGGAAAAGAAATGGCTTATATTTTTGCTGAAATGGGTTTTAATTTACTTTTAATTGCAAGAAACTTTGAGAAGCTCAATGATATTAAGAATAAAATTGAAAAGAAAAATAATATAAAAGTTTTAATTTTATCCAAAGATTTGACCGATGTAGAATCTATAAAAGATATATATTCTTTTTGTAACATTGAAGAAATAAATGTTGAAATACTTATTAATAATGCGGGCTTTGCAAGCTTTGGAGAATTTCATTCTATTGATTTAGATACAGATCTTTCACAAATAAATTTAAATATTATGGCTTTGACCATGTTAACTAAGTTATTTTTAAAAGATATGATTGAAAAAAGAAATGGTAAAATATTAAACGTATCTTCTATAGCAGCTTTTCAGCCTGGACCTCTCATGTCTGTTTACTATGCATCAAAAGCTTATGTTGAGTCTTTTACACAAGCTATTTCAAATGAATCAAAACAGTATGGAATAACCGTTTCTTCTCTTTGCCCAGGTCCTGTGAATACTGGATTTAAAGAAAGAGCAGGAATGAATAGATCTAATCTTTTTAAAGGAAAAGGAGTCATGAGTGCTGAAAAGGTTGCAAAATATGCTATAAAGTGTCTTTTTAAGGGAAAGAAAAGAATTATTCCTGGCTTTTTAAATAAATGCAGTGTTTTTTCGACAAGGTTTGTTAGTAGTAGTTTTGCTGCAAAGATAGCTAAGAGTATACAAAAAGAAGATATGAAAAAATAATTAATGGCATATCTACATTAGTAGATACGCCATATGATGAAGGATGAATCAAGGTGAGTCGAACCAGCTTGAATATATCTATTCAAATACAGGGTTCCACAATTTATTTTTATAGAATGTTAAAGCTTCATAATCCTCTTTGTAAGAGGATGGAACTTTCAATGCAAGTCCAATTCCAGATAAATTAGGATTATCTTCAACATAAGAAGATAATATATAATCTTCTATTTTAAATCCAGTTTGATTTATATCTGTATTCTTTATGGAATTATAATTTCCAAATGTGTAATAAGTTTTGAATTCTTTATCAGATGAAGATGAAACATAATTTTTAAAAAAATTGTCCAATTCTAACTTTAAACCATTTGTTTTTAAAGCTGTCAATGAAGTTTTATAAGGAATATTATCTTTATTTTCATAGGTTTCTTTATAATATTGTACCAGATTTTGTAATAAAACGTCAATGTTATCATCATATTTTGATAAAAATTTATAATTCCAGCCAGTTCCAGGAATTAAATTCACAGAGCTCACCAAATAATCTGTATAATCTGATAATTCATATATTATCTCTATCATTGACATATTACAGGCATCAAATCCTATTATATCTGGAATTTTATTGTATTTTGAGTTAAATAAATATAATGAATTTTTTAACTCATTTATTCTCAAATAATTTGCATTATCTTCTATTATTATTGATTTTGATGAATAATTATTATTTAAATAATGGTATCTTTTTGTTCCTTCTCCAATCCAACCGCTTCCATGATTCCATAATATCATAAATAATTTAGAGGAATTATTTTTATCTATTAGTTCATCCATAAAAAAATTTAATATTTCAGGGTCTGAAACTTTTAATTCTTCATCTAATCCATATTCTTGAGGAAAGTTTATTGTTTGTGAAATTAATCCATTTACATTATTAATACTTATGATTTTATCTGGGCTATCATTGTAGTCAGCTACTATGTTTATTGAAATTATTTTTGAAGATTTTATTATGCCATCTTTCATCTCTTGTATATCATTTGGTATGAAATTTCCAAGTGATCCACCACTTGTTTCGCCACCAGCATAAAAAAATATTTGCAAGTCTGGGTGAATAATTGGAATATTTTCTTCGTAAATTCTACCGTATATTGTTTCATATTTTATTTTTATTGAGTTATCAGAATTTTTAAAAAAATCTTTTGATATTATTATTCTATTATTTTTATCTTGATTTATTATAGTTTGACCATCTATGGTGATTTTGGAAATATTTTCGGAAAATATCAATTCTTTATCAAAATTTCCATATATTAATTTGTTTTTTAATAAAGAGCCATCTTTTGGTTTGCTTATGCAAGAGTTTAACAATAAAATGGTAGAAATAACCAATATAAAAAATATAATTTTTTTCATTTTTCACCTCTGGATTAAATTATTATAATCGTTACTCCAATTAGAATAAATGAGAGTGTAAAAAGAGTGTCTATTATTTCCCATTCAAATTTTTTGTATCTTGTTCTTCCTTCCCAACCAGAATAACCTCTTGCTTCCATTGCAACACTTAATTCTTCAGCTCTTCTTAAAGCTGATACTAATAAAGGAATAATTATTGAAACTGCTCCTTTAACTTTTCCAGAAAATTTTCTATCATCAAAATTTGCACCTCTACTCAATTGAGCTTTTATGATTCTATCAGCTTCAGAAGCCATAACAGGTATAAATCTTATGGCAATAGTCATTACCATTGAGAGTTCATGTGCAAATGATTTAGGTACAAAGAGCCATCTTAAAACATCTTCCATAGCATGTGCGAGAGATGTTGGTGATGTAGTTAAAGTTAAAACACTCGAAAGCATTATAGCAAATAATATTCTAAAAGTTATTATAGTTGCATTGAACAGACCTTTATCAGTTAATTTTATAAATCCCAATTTAAAAATTATATCTCCATCTACTGAAAAAAGTTGAATTATAAAGGCAAAAACCACTATAAACCATATAGATTTTAAAGATTTTGTATAATAGGTTAAGCTAAGTTTTGATAAAAGCATCAATATTATCGTATAAACACTCATTACAATTATATCTATAGCACTATTTATTGAAAAAGCGAATCCTGCAAGAACAAATAAACCAAGTAGTTTAGCTCTTGGATCGAGCTTATGCATTAAAGAGTTTTTTTCTACATATCTTCCTAAAGCTACATTATCTATAAACATTTATTCCCAACCTTTCAATTATATATTTAATTGCAGACAAATTTAATTATAATATAAATCTTTAACCAAAAAATTAATTTAACAAGAATTAATTATTATTTTGAGTTTCGATATTTTATTTTATCAAAAATTATATGATGATATAATTAATATATGAGAACAATTTTTGGAGTGTTGTTATGAATAAAATCAAAAATATCTTTTTGATAATTATAATAATGTTTGTAATAACTCTTTTTTCTTATATTGTAATAGAAAATGATAAAAAAATTACATATGTAAAACAAATGGATTTCTTTAAGATTTATCTTGAGAATAATTATGATGTTTCTGAATTAATTATAATAGATTTTATGAATATAATATATAAAATAAAAAAAGAATATCCAGATATTTATAATAATGTATCTATTTTTGATATTTTAGCTATTGGACACGTTGAAACGAGATTTAGAAATATAATCGGAGATGAAGGCGATAGTCTTGGTTATTTTCAAATTCAAGAATCAACTTATTGGTTTGTGAAAAGTATTTATAGTGATCTTTTTTATGAATTAGATTTTATTAATTTGCCATGGAAATGGTCTTATGTAGAAGAGAGAGCTGATATACAAATTTTAACAGCTATTTTATACTTGAATTATTTGAGAAATAAATATGAAAATAAAGTATATTATCATTTAGTGACTTGAAAAATAGAGCAATAAAAAAGGGATATGAAATAAAAAACAAGTAAATGAAAAGCAACAAAAATAAAAACAAGTAAAAAAAGGAATAAA
>NZ_JASUSU010000083.1:0-5103 GCF_030445905.1 Oceanotoga sp.
CTTTAATTCTAAGGTATATTGAGCTCACTTCCTGTAATGCTGTATCATACATATTCACATAATTTTGGGCTGTTTCCACATTAGTTTTATAACGTTCAATTTCCCTCAAACGACTATCTAAATTTGAAATTCTTGTCGCCACAGACGCGTTGTCTGATGGGTATCGAACTTTCTTTCCTGAAGTTAATTGAGAATTTAAATCACTGTATTTCCTTAAAACATCTTGAATATCGTTAAGTGTCCTACTACTAAGAAGATTTTCAGTGATTCTCATGTTTTTACCTCCTCACCGATCAAACAAGTACTGTTTACTCTATTATACAACACCCAAGTTGTTAATGACTGTCTCCATCATTTGATTGACCGCTGTGATAACCCTTGCAGAAGCATTAAAAGCTTGCTGATATTTCACAAGGTTAGTCATTTCCTCGTCTATAGAAACACCCATCACTCTTTCTTTTTCAAGGCTGATCTCACTATTCAACATTTCACTGTTTAACCTCATTTTATCCGCCGTTTCTCCCTTAACTCCTATATCTGTAACTATATTTCCCAAAAAGTTTGAAAAACCAACCCTTCCATTATCTAATACTGAATTATCATACATCTTAGATATTTCATCCCATACTTCAACGTTTCCCGCCCCGGTTGGAGAATAATTAGTATCATAATAATAACCCAAGTCGGTTGCAAGTAAAGATGGATTCTCTTTTAAATTAGACGATACGGTAATTTGATTGACTATTCCTAATTCTTTATCTATTCTCAAAAGATCAGCTTCAGAAAACTTTTCATCTATTTGTTCTGGACTTGTATCTGGAGATATCAGAGTAACTATGTTATCAGTACCATCTTCGATAAATCCTAAAGCTTTGAATAATTTTTCAGGGCCTTTTATAGTAACGTTCTGTAAGTCAAAATTAATTAGATTTCCGGCTCTCAACACAAATGAACCTTGTGGAGTAACAGAAGCAGTAACCCCCGTGTTTGTGGCGTTGATATTGTCGGCCAAGTCATAAACAGTGTCTTTAAGAGGGTTGATCTCGATTTTTATTCCATTTATACTCATTTCTATTTTTTCATTGGAACCTAATAAATTATTCAAAGTAGGTTGTGAAGTATCTAACGCATCCAATGTAACTTTTTGTGCTTCCATTTGTGAAAGAGAGCCGTCTATGTCGTTCAATACGATGGTATCCAAGTCTGCATCTGGAATTTTAGTCGTGGGGAGTATGTATATAAATCCATCAATTTCTTCTGCTTTCAAATAACCTCCAGAACCGCTGTTTATATTTGATACTAAATCTGCAGCATTAGAAAAATTTATATTATAATTAGCACCGGACATTTCAAATTCAAGGTTACCAGGTATAACTTTTGCAGAATCTATTTTGTATGCATCAATTTCTTTAGTTGAAAAACCATATTCCCTGAGAAAATCTCCTTTTATATCAACTAGTAATTTGTCTTGAAAGCCAGAAGGATCATCAAAATAAATAGCATTATTTGTTGAATCATATTTTATTAAGGTATTATCGGCATATTTAGAAGGAGAAGTTGCAGAATAATCTACTGAGTAAAGATCGAAATTATTTAAATCAATCGAAGGATCACTATAAAAACTATTATGACTCGTGACGTATTGAATTGTGTCTGGATGAAATACGTCTGAATTTCCTGCTATCCTGAAAAGTCTTGAATCTTCAAAACCTCTTTGGGTACTTATATCACTGAAAAAGTTGGCTCCTGTTATAGTTCCTGTTGAATCCCACCCCTCTTTATAGATAAGATTAGTTGTATCAACTAAATATAAACCTAACTCATCGAGTTGCTGCTGATAAGAAGGGATGATTTCATCCCTCAATTCAAAAAGGGCTGACATTTTCCCATCGTTAAAAGTCAATGGATTATTACCTACATAGGGGTAATATTCATCGTTTGTTTCGGCAATGGTTAAGGATTTTATCTCTTGATAACTACTTCCATTTAAAACTACCTTATCTCCCATACTCAAAGAGATTTGACCGTTTGAATGATTTGTTATCCTTATATTGGAAAGTTCTGAAAGTTTATCCAATAATCTGTCTCTTTCATCAAGCAAATCATTAGGAGAACCACTTATTGAGCTCGATGTTAATATCTTTTGATTTAAATCTGCAATCCTTTTCAAATAACCGTTTATTTCATCTATTCTGATTTTTATTTCACTGTTTATATCACTATTTAATTCTTCTAACCTATAATTAAGATCTTTCATGGTGGTTATTAATTCTTCCGCTCGAGATACAACCTGAGTTTTAGCAGCTTCGTTTGATGGATCAGTCTTCAACTCCTCGATCGATGCCCAGTAAGAATCATACATATTCCTCAAACCCGTTTCACCGGGCTCGCCAAATAATTGTTCAATATAATGCACATTAGAATATATATTTTCCCAATAATTCAAACGAGAAGAAGTTTCTCGAAATTGCAAATCTAAAAATTCGTCCCTCACTCGTTGAATATCGCTTACTGTCGAACCAGTCCCAAAAGATAAAGCTGCTCCCCCACTCCCTATCGTTGTTAAATTGATAGGATTGGTAGTTACAATAACAGGACTCTGCCTAGAAAAGCCCTGAGTATTAGAATTAGAGATATTATGGGCGACAACGCTCATCGCAATTTTATTGGTATAAACTCCTAGCAAACCAGTGTTCAATAGGCCATTCAAAGTCATTGCGCACACGCTAACCCCTCCAACTTCTTGAAGTCAAGTCTTTTTTCATACTACTACCCTTCTGAGAGTAAGTTTTGCTGTTCGTAATCGATTCAGGGTTCAAAATTTGATAAATAAAATTGTTTAGATTAGATTGAAATGAAATAATATTACTTAAAAGATCGATTTCACCCACTAACTCCTTTAAATTCTTAACAAGCTCTGAAAAAAGAAGAGCAATTTCATAATCATTCTTTGAAAAATAATTAATAATCGATTCTAATTTGTTTTCTATATTTTTTTCTAAACATAGCGTGGATATTAACCGAGATCTTGAACCCTCTAATTTCTTAAAATTGCTTGTTATTTTTTCAATCGTCAAAAGGGTTGAATTAATCTCTTCGACAGTTGCTTTTTTTACCAAGCTTTCCCTAAGGTTATAAAAAGATTTTTTTAATTCTATTAAACTAATGTTCTCTTCCTTTAATACTTTTTTTATCGCTTCTAAATTATTATTATTATTATTAATGCTGGTCACCCACTTTATTCAAACATTTTATTTACAATTTGATCTACATTGACATTATAAGAACCATTTTCAATAGATTCCTTCAGTTTCGATACAAGCTCTTGTCGAATTTCTGGTATCTTATTTGATATTTCTATATACTTCTTCGATTCTCCTGTAATCCTATTTGCACTTTCTAGGTTTTTTGATTTTACCTGTTTCTTAAAAAAATCCTTATCAAGCTTTTCTTGATTTATTTTATCTAAATTATTACCATCAGCAGGATTGATATTATTGATATCCATAATTTAGTCCCTCCTTTCGACAATTTGAACTTCATATTTATTATCGTCCACAATTATTATATCATTAGAAATTTATCGGAGAACTATATTTTCCATTGCATTTTGTATCCTTTTAGTAATAATAAAGGAATATAAAATTAAAAATTTTATTCAATTTTTTACTTGACTTTCCTATTTTTTAGGTATATAATTTTTTAGACACACCTAAAAAATAGATATTTCAAAAATAAAAAATTAGCAAATAGGAGGTAGGTAAATATGGAAGGAAGAATTCCTTTAATTGGAGAAAAGTTTCCTGAAATGAAAGTATTAACAACGGACGGTGCAAAAGAACTACCAAAAGATTACAAAGGAAAATGGTTGGTGCTTTTCAGCCACCCAGGGGATTTTACACCCGTTTGTACAACAGAATTTGTTGAATTTGCAAAAAAGCATGAAGATTTCAAAAAGATAAACACAGAACTTTTAGGACTTTCTGTTGATGCCGTTCATTCACATATCAAATGGATGGAGTGGATCAAAGATAACCTTGGTGTGGAAATTACTTTCCCAATAATAGCTGATACAATGGGAAGAGTAGCCTCAAGATTGGGAATGGTAGACCCGGAAAAAGGTTCGGCAACTGTTAGGGCAGTTTTCATTTTAGATCCTGAAGGAACCATTAGACTGATCATGTACTATCCTTCTGAAGTAGGAAGATACATCGATGAAATATACAGAGCGGTAAGAGCTTTACAATTGTCAGACAAAAACAAGGTAGTAACCCCAGCCAATTGGCCTGACAATTCAATATTTGGAAGTAAAGTAATAATTCCCCCAGCATCAACTTATTCCGAAGCAATGAAGAGGAAAACATCAGACGAAGAAGGATACGATTGGTGGTTAAAGGTTAAGGAAGTTAAAGAATAATATTAACCCCAGCAAGTAGGAAGTAGAGAAGTTATTATCTACTTCCTACTTTTTTATGATATAATTGTAATATAAATTGGATGAAATTAGACACTATTCATGGGAGGCGCATTGAACATTGCGTAAAGATAGGATAGAAAAACTTCTCAATAAAATGGCAAAAAATAATATTTATCAAGCAATAATATCCTCACCAGCTTCTCTTTACTATTTTTTGAATGAGTGGTTTGAACCTGGAGAAAGGTTGTTGGTATTATTCGTAAATACTTCTGGCGAAGTTAAATTGCTAGTTAACGAATTGTTCCCGGTAAATACCGTTGAAGAAGAAAATTTGATCAAATATTCTGATTCTGAAGATCCCATTAAGATGTTATCTTCTATTATTGAAAAAGATAAATCCCTTGGCATAGATGGAAGTTGGGAAGCAGGTTTTCTTTTAGGTTTAATGGAAATTACTAAAGATTTATCTTTAAAACCGCTCTCTCCAATAATTAGTGAATTAAGGATGGTAAAAGATGCTGATGAAATAGCGTTAATGAAGTCTTCCTCTTTATTAAATGACACATCTATGGAAAAGATTATAGACCTAGTATCAGAGATGCTTCCAGAAAAATACTTAGCCAAAGCCATCAAAAATATCTTCGAAAGAGAAGGAGCCGATGGTGTTTCTTTTGAACCTATAGTAG
>NZ_JASUSU010000084.1:0-5085 GCF_030445905.1 Oceanotoga sp.
TAGCATAGGATATATAACTCCTCAAAAGTGTGAGGACTTAGCTAAAAATTCTGCATAATTTGTTCAACTTTTTGTGTCCAAGATATTGACATAGGTCCACGTAGACACTTTCAAAGTAAACGGAAAAGAATACAAAACAGAAAAATTAACCCCAGAACTCGTGGAATCAACAGACGCGGTAATAATAACAACAGGACACAAAAACAACGTAGATTACGACATGCTCGTTGAAAAGGCAAAAGTAATACTCGACACAAAAAATACTTTGAAAGATAAATACTACGAAAACCAAGACAAAATTTTCTTGATATAAGGAGCGATTACATTGCTAAAATTTGTTCTAATAGGTTGTGGAAGAATAGCAACCAAAAAACACACAGAAGCATTCATAAACAACAAAGACTATATAAGCCTGGAAGCTGTTTGTGATATAGAAAGAGAAAAAGCAGAAAACCTCGCTGACATAATAGAAAAAAACGGACTAAAAAGACCAAAAATATACACAGATTACACAAAAATGACTGAAATGGATTTCGATTCCGCGGTAATAGCAACAGAATCAGGAAAACACTATGAAATATCCAAATTTTTCTTAGACAACTCAAAACACGTACTAACAGAAAAACCAATGGCTCTCAATACAAAACACATGGACGACATGATAAAAACAGCAGAAGAAAAAAATGTAAATCTTGGAGTATGTTTCCAGAATAGATTCAACCCACCAATTCAAGAACTTAGAAAAAAAATAGAATCAAACAACCTTGGGAACATATACCACGGACAAGCTTCTATAAGATGGAACAGAAACCAAGGTTATTACAAACAAGCTCCATGGAGAGGAACATGGGAACAAGACGGTGGAACTCTTATGAACCAATGTACACACAACATAGACCTTTTAATCTGGAACATGAACTCAGAAATAGAACACGTATACGGTCAAATAAACAACTTCAACCACCCATACATACAGGCAGAAGATTTTGGTTCTGCAATAATAAAATTCAAAAATGGAGCTCTTGGAATAATAGAGGGAACAGCAAACACATACCCAAAAAATCTCGAAGAGACTCTATCTGTATTTGGAGAAAACGGAACTGTTGTAATAGGTGGTCTTGCTGTAAACAAAATAGAAACTTGGAACATTCAGCAAGAATCAGAACACCCATTCCAAACACTTCCAGACCCAGAAACAGTATACGGAGCAGGACACACACCTTTATACAAAGATTTTCATGACTCAATAATAGAAGGAAGAAAACCTTACGTAGATGGAAAAGAAGGCAAAAAAGCAGTAGAAGTCGTACTGGCAATATACAAATCAACTAAAGAAAACAAACCAGTAAAATTCCCATTTGAATTCTCAACAGAAGACATGAAAGAATTCTTTGGTAGATAAATTATTTAAAACATGGTGCTCATTAGAGCACCATGTTTTTATTTTCTAAATTGAATTTTATGGGTTTAATCCCCTCTGAAATGACCATTAGAGAGGTTTCAATGAAACTGACTGAGTTGTTTTTATTCTCCCCTAAATGTATTAGGGGAGGGGTTTAGGCACTTGCCCTTGACCTTTCCAACAACTATAAACAAACAACAGAAATTGTGAAACAATTTCTATCCTTGTCACTCTGAGCCTGTCGAGTCTATTTTTAGCTAAGTTAAATTTTACTAATTATAAACCACCAAAATCTCTTTTTAATTTTTACTATTCTATACTTCTTAAATTATTACTCAAAAATTGTTTCAACTTATCCATGCTATATGGAGATTCTATCATAGCTTCCAGATATTTCCCTTTATCACTATAATCTATAAAAAGGTTTTTTCTTTCCAAAAGAATTCTAAAATACTCTCTAATAACTCTACCATTTCCTTCTCTAAAGGGATGGATAATATTCAATTCTGTAATAAAATAAGTTAATTTTTCTATGAGTTTATCATAGTCACAATCTATCAAATACACATCTTTTTTTAACTTTAAAAAATAATCACATAATAAATTATCTAAAAAAGGATAATGAGCAAATTTAAAATCATAATCTTTCATCTAAATTTTATGGGTCTTCAATACTTTTTGAATAATCTGTTTTTTAGAATATTTATTATTTTCTATTTCTTTATAAAAATCTAAATCTTTTTTACGTATTTTATATCCTTCTATTTCCATAGTATTTTTAATATATTCAATTCTGTTAAAAAAAGATTTTTCTGATTTTGCTGGCATATTAATCCCTCCTACCTCTATTATACAACACTTTGATTAATATTTTATAAAAAAAATAATTAATTTCTTACAGCCTTCAACATAAATCTCTGATTTCTCTATCCCAGGAGGGGTTTAGGCACTTGCCCTTGACCTTTCTAACAACTATCAACAAACAACAGAAATTGTGAAACAATTTCTATCTTTGTCACTCTGAGCCTGCCGAAGAATCTATTTTTTAGCTAAATTAAAATTTGCTTTTCACTCTTCCATCAAACAACCCCGATGATTATTTATATTTAATAACTTTATTTTATTACTCATTATATTAAAATAAAAATAGTGTTAAAAAGATTTTTATCTCCCATCATCACTATATATTATAGAATTGTTTTATTTACTAATATTTTTTAAAATTTCTTTTTCAATCTTTATTACATCAGGGAAAATTAATTTAATACCTTTACGTTGCAACGCTAAGACTTTTTTTGCTTTTGTTATAAGCTCTTTTTCTAATACTCCATCTACCCGAACAGGAACATTTCCAACAGGATCAATATATTCATTATTTATATATTGCTTAGTAATCGGGCACATATTTTGTATTAAAAATGCCTTTTCATGGCCTAAAACTTCTCCAAAAACAATCGTATCACATCTCTTATATTTAGCAATTTTTTTAGAATAAATACCTTTGAATTTTAATACTTTAGAAGAAAAAGGTATTACCCAATAAAGTGAGGTATTAGTGTCTTCAAAAGCTAAGAAGCATGGACGATCGTGTACTACAGCATTCAAAGTCTCTTTATTCTTCATTAAAAAACTATCCGGAAAATCTATGAAGTATTGATCATTTAAAAAATAAAAATTACCTTTTTTCATTAGCAGTAAACTCCTCATAAAGATAAAGCTCCACCCATATTAATGGATAGAGCTTTAGCAACATTTGAACTCGACCTTTTGTTAGTCGCATATCGAGTAGCGACAGTTATTTGAGCCTGACTATTTATTAGTCGCATATCAGGAAGCGACAAATATTTGATATATTTGCACTTAAATTATAACTCTTTTTATCAATTTCTGTCAAATGAAAACAAAAAAGATACCAACAAAAGTTGATATCTACAATTAATATTTATAAGTTTTATTCCCTTCTGAAATGAACATTAGAGGAGTGTCAGTGAAACTGACGGAGTTGTTTTTATTCTCCTCTTAATGTGTAAGAGGAGTACCAGCGAAGCTGGGGAGGAGTTTAGGCATTTGCCTTTGACCTTTCCAACAACCATCAACTCACAACCAACAACAGAAATCGCCAGGCGATTTCTACTCTTCCAACCTCCAACCTCCAACAACAGAAATTGTGAAACAATTTCTATCCTTGGCACTCTGAGTCCGGTAAAAATTAAAAATCGTAACTATATGTGCATTTTCTTTTTAATTTCCTCTATAGAATCCACTTCTTTAAACGGAGCATATTCTCCATAAGTTCTTTTAAGACTATTTATATTTTTCCCTCCAATAACTCCTAAATAATCTCTCATATCATCATTTTCTTTTATTATTTTCAACGCTTTTTTCATATCCATCTTTATTAACCATGTTCCTTTTTGCCCAACTCTTCTCGCATACAAATAACTCATATTAATCACCTCTGTTATCTACTTCTAAGAACATTTCATACCAAAAGTCAATAAATTCTTTATCAATATTTTTTGGTGCTTCCGGTAATTTATCTAACCATTTTCTCAGTTTATAGGAATATTCATCATAGTCTTCTTTATTATAACTTTTATATATAATTTCATGAGTATAATAATTTAAAATTGCATCTTTTCTATTCCAAAATTGTATTTCAATAGGAAATGTTTTTGGATTGAGTCTAAAGTATAAATGAATACCTCTATAACCATCATCTTTTGATTTATGATCTTTATAAAAATCGACTACTTCAAAACCTTTATTATATTTATAAACTTTTTCGATTATTTCTAAAACTCTTTCTTTTTCAATATCTACAATAAATCTAAAAGCTAAAGAATCATTACTAACCTCTCTCAATTGTTTTGACTTACCTATATTTTTATTCCACTTAATTTTAAATGACTCTAAAGATTTCAATCTATAACTGAGGTTCATTTCATCACTATCAAAATCTTCAATAATACTATTTATATCATAATCATTTATAATCTCATAGAAACTTAACATATTATCAAAAATTTCTTTTACCTCAAAATTTTCAATTGTTTTTCTTAAAGAAGAAAAATTATCATCAAAAATATTATGTTTTTGAATATTTTCAATTAAATTAGAAAGTACTTTATTAACTTTGTAAAATTTGTCTTCTTCCCCCATTTCTCACCTCTATTATACCAAATTTTTATTAAAATATTATTTATGAATATGTTTGTATAATTATATCTATTTTTGTCAAGTGAGAAAGAAAAAAGATACCAACCTAAGTTGATATCTAAAATTGATATTTATGGATTTAATTCCCCTCTGAAATGACCATTAGAGGGGTGTCAGTGAAACTGACGGGGTGTTTTAGAAGCTCTTGTTATTCTAAAAAGCCCCCTTTTTAAAAGGAGGCTGTAGATTAATTTTTGTTTTGCTTCATTTCTTCTTCAATTTTTTTGATTTGTTCTATAGATAACTCTGTTACCTCTGAAATAGTTTTTTTATCAAGTGCTTTCTTTAAAAGCTTTTTAGCAGTTTCTAACTTGCCCTTTTTAATTCCTTTTTGAATACCATCTTCGTAAAGCTGTCTACCTCTTGTCATAATCAAATCACCTCTTTTTATGTCTATTTCTTTTAATTCATATTCATCTGTATCGTCTCTTGTTATTAATATATAGTATATTATAAATCCAAAT
>NZ_JASUSU010000041.1:0-25941 GCF_030445905.1 Oceanotoga sp.
ACTTAAAACTAAAAATCTTTTCATAATAATTCCTCCCTTAATTTATAAACATAAATAAAAAAGCGGGTGTCTTTTAAAAAAGACACCCGCCAATCAATTTCGCCTTATCTGCTAAAACAGATTAAGGGCGACATTTGGGTGCCGCCCCTAAAAAATGAAAATATATTTATTAAATTTTTATTATTATCCTTAATCATAAAAAATCACCTTAAATAATCAAAATTAAATTCATTATATCATCATAAAAAAATTATCTCAATATGAAAAAATCTTCCTAAACTACTAAACAATTTCTATTGATATTTGAATTTATATCATTAAAAATCTTCCCATCTTTTATTTCAACAATTCTTGTAGGATATTTTTTTAATAATTCAAGATTATGAGATATCATCAAAATTGTAATTCCATATTTTTGATTTATTTTATAAGTTAAATCCATAACTTTTTTAGAATTTTGAGGATCTAATGCTGCAGTATGTTCATCTAATAATAATATATCAGGCTTAGTCATAGAGGCTATTACAAGAGAAAGCATCTGTTTTTGACCTCCAGATAAATTAGAAACTTTTGTTTTTAATCTTTTTTCAAGACCTATCTCTAAACTTTCAAGAAATTCAACTCCAGTTAAGCTTCGGAACATCAAATGTTTATTTCCTTTTCTTGAACCCAAAATAAGATTTTCTTCTATAGTTAAATCTGGAAAAACTCCAATTTCAGGATTTTGATAAACAACCCCAAGTTTTCTAAAAAGAAAATGAGATTTTTTATTTTTTATTACTTTACCATTCAAAATATAATTTCCAGATACAGGCTTAATTTCACCAGTTAAAACCTTAAAGAATGTCGTTTTACCTGCTCCATTTTCACCTATCACACTTATAAAGTCACCTTTTTTTATGTTAAGATCAAAATCTTCAAGAACCGTTTTTGAAATAACTCCATTATCATAAATCACCTTTATTTTTTCGAGAGAAACCATTTTTTCACCTCCAATTTTTCAAAACCTATAACTAAAATTATAAATAAAGCTGTTAAAAGTTTCATATCACTGGATTTAAAGCCTATTGCATATCCATATTTCATAGCAACTGCTAATAAAAATTGATATATAATAGCTCCTATAACTGGAGCAAAAATATTAAAAGCAAAATTTAATTTTCCAATTAAAATTTCTCCTATTATTATTGAAGCAAGAGAAGTTACAACTATACCAGTCCCCATATTAACATCACTAAATCCAGCATAAGAAGCAAAAATAGCTCCACCTAATCCAGCTAAAAAATTTGAAAAAAACATTCCAAAAGAACTTAAAATATTTGGATTCATTCCTAAATTTTTTATCCCTTCTTTATTACCTCCAAAACCTCTAAGAGCAATACCAAATTCTGTTTTAAATAATATATAAAGAATAATCAAACTTCCACAAAGAATTAAAAAAAGCACCAAAAATCTATTATTTCTTTTTAAAGGACTTAAAGTAACTTTTTTTATCTCTTGTTTCTCTTGAACATCAATTCCATCTTGAAAATCAAAATCACCCAATAAATCATCTAATTTATTACTCTCTTGAATAATTTTTTCAGAAGAATAATTTCCACCATCTGGTACTGGAAGATTGGGTGCATCCATAATTCTTATATTTACAGAATACAACATAGTCATTATTAAAATACTCGCAAGCAAAGAATTAACTTTCAACTTATTTACTATTAAAGCTGTAAAAAAACCAGAAACACCAGCAAAAAAAGCTCCCAAAAAAACACATAAAAACCATGGTATTCCTGAATACATAAGAATTACAGAAACTGCTGCTCCTGTAACATAAGAACCATCAGGAGTCAAATCTGGCATATCAATAACTCTAAAACTCACAAAAACTCCAACCGAAACTATAGCCATTATCATACCTTGTTCGAAAATCGACAAAACATCCATATTTTATTACTCCTTTATTAATATATCTGCCTTATTTATAATATTTTTTGGAACAACAATTCCAGCATTTTCAGCTCTCTTTAAATTCACATAAAGGTTCAAATATATAGGATCTATAATTTGAGATTCTATATCAGAAGTACTCTCACCATTTATCAATCTTATAAGTATTTTTCCCGTAGCCCATCCCATTGAATGATAATCAAATCCAAATCCTATAAAAGCTGCTTTCTTAGCAATTTCAACATCTGAAGCAACTACTGGAATTTTATTATCATAAAATATCTTACCTAAAATTTTTGAACTTGAAGCAACCAAATTATCTGTTATCAAATAAACAGCATCTATCATATCTATATTAGAATTGACAGAGGTTATAAGTTCATTTACATTACTGCCAGCAACTTCTATTATATTAAGTCCTATTTTATTTCCTATATTTTTTGATCTATCCAATATAAATTTAGAATTTGCTTCCCCAGGATTATATAAAATTGCTATATTTTTCTTAGTTGGCATTATTACTTTCATCAATTTAAAATGTGTTTCAATAGGCAACATATCACTAATTCCAACAACATTAGAAGTATTCTTACCCCAATTCTCTATCAAACCAGCCCCAACTGGATCACTTACAGCTGAAAAAACTATTGGCTTATCATCGATTTCATTCTTTGCTGCTTGTGCTGATGGTGTAGAAATTGCAACAACAAAATCAGCATCATTTTTAAATTTTTTAGCTATAGCCAAAGCATTCTGAAATATCCCTTGTGCATTCTGATAATCAATATCAGCCTGAATACTTTCTGCATGTAAAGCATCTATAACTCCTTCGTATACAGAATTCAAAACTGGATGATCTACTATCTGCGAAATACCTATCTTTAAAGAAAAAACAAAAATAAAATTGAACAAAACAAAACTTAAAACTAAAAATCTTCTCATAATAATTCCTCCCTTAATTCATAAACATAAATAAAAAAGCGAGTGTCTTAAAGACACTCGCTCAAATTCCTTTTAACCTCATTTTACTGAACAATAGCAAAACTTGGAGGCACTTGAACGAGTGTGTCTCCAATAATAAAAGTAAAATGAAAATATATTTATTAAATTTTTATTATTATCCTTAATCATAAAAAATCACCTTAAATAATCAAATTTAAACTCATTATATCATCATAAAAAAATTATGTCAATATGAAAAAGTCTTCATATAATGAAATAGCAAATATAAGTAACAATTGATAAAATTAAAAGAAACAAAAACATTTAGTATGCATTTAAAAACTTATATAATTTATATTTAATATCTTACATACTTTTTTAGCACTCCTTGACAAAGAGTGATAATGATGATATTATATAAGTGTAATAACAAAAATAAATTAAAAACATAAAAATATAAAATACTTTGGAGGTGTTGTCTTATGGCAATAAGATTATATAGAAACTACCCTAATTTTGGTGAATTTGATTCAGTTTTCGAAGATCTTTCAAAAATGTTTAATGGAATGGATAAAATGACTAAAAATAGTTATATGAATATTGATCTTTATGAAAATGAAAAAGAAGCTGTTATAGAAGCTGAACTCCCTGGATTTCAAAGAGATGAAATAAACATAAATATAGAAAACAATATTTTAAATATAACAGCTCAAAAGAAAGAAGAAAAAGAAGAAAAAAATGATTCAAAAAAATATTATATAAAAGAAAGATATTTTGGAAAAGTAGCAAGAGCATTTGAAATGCCTGAAAATATTGATTTAGAAAAAATAAATGCAAAATTTGAAAATGGAATTTTAAAAATAACATTAGCAAAAAAAGATGAAGAAACAAAAAACATAAAGATTGATATTCAATAACCCCCCTATTTTACAGGCCCTATTATGGGCCTGTTTTTTTATATATTTTTATTTAAAAATAAGAAATTGGAACAAATAAAGACTTATTCAATAATAATTATCAATAATTTTATAAAAATAAATGATATAACATTTTACAAAACGATACATAATGATATATAATGATAAAAAACAATCAAAAGAGGTGGAAAAATGAATATATTTTCAAAAGAAATGATATATATAAACACAAATATAAAAAACAAAAAGGACTTCCTAAAAAATATAGCTAAATTAGCTTATGAAAATAAAAAAATTGAAAATTCAAAAGATTTTTATAATGCATTAAAAAAAAGAGAAAATATTTCAACGACAGGTGTTGGGTTTGGAATAGCGATACCCCACGGAAAATCAAAAACTGTAAAAGAACCATTTGTTGCTTTTACTAAATTAGAAAATGAAATAGAGTGGAAATCATTAGATGAAAAACCAGTAAATTTAATATTCACAATTGGTGTACCAGAAAACTCTGATAATGTACATTTAAAAATACTTCAAAAATTATCTATAAAATTAATGGATGAAGATTTTAGAGAAGAATTAAAAAAAACAAATGATAAAGAAAGATTAATTAAAATATTGAAAGGAATAGAATAAAAATGTTAAAAGAAATAAGACATTCAAAAATACTTCAATTAATAAAAGATAATAAAACAATAAGTACTAAAAAAATAGCTAAAGAATTAAAATCTCCAGAAGTAACTATAAGAAAAGATTTAGCCTATCTTGAAAAATTGGGAAAAATCAATAGAATTCATGGTGGAGCCTCTATAATCGAAAAATCAATGATAAGTGAATTAACAATGCAAGAAAAAAAAGTAAAAAATATTGAATTAAAAAAGAAAATAGCAAAAAATGCTTTATCTCTAATAAAAAAGAATGATTATATATTTCTCGATTCAGGAAGTACCACACTTGAAATCTCAGAATTAATATTAAAACATATTGATTTTCAGATGACAGTATTTACAAATTCAATAGAAATATTATCTAAACTTTCTTTAAAAAATAATATCGATTTATATGTTATCGGAAATCATTTAAGAAAAAAAACTGGTGCTTTTGTTTTTTCCGATTATGATGATGATATAACTGAAAAAATGATCTTATCGAAATCATTCATAGGAGCAAATGCTTTCGACTCGAATTTTGCATATACCCCAACTTCTGAAGAAGCAAAAATAAAAAATAAAATGATTGAAATATCTCAAACTCCTATTCTTATAGCTGATTCAACAAAAACAAATACTATTTCATTATGGAAAATATCAGAAATTCAAAAATTCAAAATGATAATAACAGATGAAAAAACTGAACTTATAAAAGAACTCGAAGAAGAAGGCCTAAAAATAATAATATAAAGAGGTGTTTCAATGATAATAACTTTAACTTTAAATCCCGCATTTGATAAAACCATAGAAGTTAAATCATTAAAAAAAGGAGATTTAAATAAAATAGACAAAGAAAATATAGATATTGGCGGAAAAGGTATAAATGTTTCAAAAGTATTTGATGCACTTGGAATACCTAATATATCTATAATATTTGCTGGTGAAAAAAATATAAAAGAGTTTGAATCTAAATTAAAAAAAGTTATTAATAACTATGAAATAATTTTAAACAAAGATGTTCATACTAGAGAAAATATAAAAATATTTGATAAAAAAACGCAAAAAATAACAGAATTAAATTCAAAAGGTGAAATTAAAAATTTAAATTCGTTAAAACAACTCTTAGATAAATTAGATTCAACTTTGCAAAATGGCGATATATTAATATTATCTGGAAGTACTCCAAATAACTGCCCAAAAGATATATATTCAAAAATAATAAAAAAAGCTAAAGAAAAAAATGTTTATGTTGTATTAGATACTTCTGGTGAAAATCTTGAATATGGATTAAAAGCGTCTCCAAATCTCATAAAACCTAATATAAAAGAGTTAGAAGAGATTGAAAAAAACTCAAAAAATGATTTAAACAATATGTTAAATTCTAATATTAACATACTTCTCTCAAATGGCGAAAATGGATTCAATTATATTTCAAAAACTTTAAAATTAAAAATTGAACCTTTCAAATTAAATGTAAAAAGCACAGTGGGTGCTGGTGATTCACTGTTGGCAGGATTCATATATGGAATATATAATAATAAATCTTTAGAAGAATCATTGATAATGGCCAGAGCTTGTGCAAGTGCTAAAGTTGTAACTGAAGGGACCAAAAATATAAAAAAAGAAAAAATTTTGGCATATATTAAAGAAGGGGGAATAAATTATGAGTAAACGGTTAGTTGCTGTAACTTCATGTCCAACTGGAATAGCTCATACTTATATGGCTTCAGAAGCTTTAAGAAAAGCTGCTGAAAAACTCGGATATGAAATAAAAGTAGAAACAAGGGGTTCTGTCGGCGTAGAAAATGAATTGAAAGAAAATGAAATAAAAAATGCGGATGCTGTTATTCTCGCGGTAGATGTAAATGTTTCTAAAGAAAGATTTATTGGCAAAAAAATTTTTGAAACTTCAGTAGCTCAAGCAATTAAAGATCCTGAAAAAATTATAGAAACTGCTTTAAATCCTGATATAAAATCTTATACAGAAAAAATATCTGATATAAAATCTCAAAGATCTAAAGAAAAAAAAGGCGTATATAAACATTTAATGAGTGGAGTTTCTTATATGATACCTTTTGTAGTTGCTGGTGGTCTCTTAATAGCATTATCTTTTCTATTTGGTGGTTATACCCAAGAAGGAGAATTTGCAAAAGCTTTAGCTACAATTGGTAATGCAGCTTTTAAACTGATGATACCTATACTTGCTGGATATGTTGCTTTTTCAATAGGAGACAGAGCTGCTCTCGTTCCAGGTATGGTTGGTGGATTAATTGCAGCGGATACAAAATCTGGGTTTTTAGGAGCTTTAGTTGCAGGATTTATAGCTGGATATATAGTAAAATTAATGAAAAAAACCATAAAATTACCTAAAGGATTTGAAGGTTTAATGCCCGTATTAATTATTCCTTTAATATCTACTTTTTTAATAGGAATAATAATGATATTTGTAATAGGAACTCCTATGACTATGTTAAATGAAAGTATAGAAACATGGTTAAAAAGTTTAACAGGAACTAATGCTATAATCCTAGGTGTAATAATAGGTTTAATGATGGCTATTGATATGGGCGGACCAATAAATAAAGCAGCTTATGCTTTTGGAATAAGCACAATAGGAAATGCCGAACCATCAGCTATAATGGCTGCTGTAATGGCAGCTGGTATGATTCCACCACTTGGTATAGCTCTATCTACTGTTCTATTTAAAAACAAATATAATTTTGAAGAAAAAGAAGCTGGAAAAGCTGCTTGGGTACTTGGAATATCTTTTATAACCGAAGGCGCAATTCCATTTGCAGCTGCAGATCCATTAAGAGTTATCCCATCTATAATGGCTGGTTCTGCATTGACAGGTGCATTATCGATGTTATTTAATGTTACATTGCCTGTACCTCATGGAGGGATATTCGTATTTTGGGCAGTAGATGGAATATTAGGCTACTCTATCTCAATAATAGCGGGAATGATATTAACAGCTCTATTATTAGGTATACTAAAATCAAAAAAAAATAATTGAAAAAGCGATGAAAAAATTCATCGCTTTTCATTCTAGAATCTGCCCTGTTTCAATCAATCTCATTCTTAATTTTTTTATATCTAAATCTTTAAAATATAAATCTTCTTTTAAAGATTCCAAACAAGCACAACCACTAGCTTGACCCAAAGCCATACATATAGGTGTAACCCTAACAGAAGCTAAAGCTTCATGAGTAACTGATATAATTCTTCCACTAACCACAAGATTTTTTATTTTTTTAGGCACTAAACATCTATATGGAATGCCATAGTATTCACCCATTTTCAATGTTTTTATATTTAAATTAGCTCCATCAGGATCATGCACATCTATAGGCCAAGATCCCAAAGCGATGGTATCTTCAAAAATAGTTTTATTTAAAATATCTTCTTCTGTTAAAGTATAAAGCCCATCAATTCTTCTTGACTCTCTGACTCCTATTTGAACTCCTGATTCTAAAATTTTAGAATTTTCAAATCCAGGTATATATTTTTTTAAAAAATTCATTATTTTAAAAATTTGTCTTCTTCCTTCAATAGTAGCCTCACTTAATTCAAAATCTTTTACAGATAATTTATTTATAATTCTACTCATATTAACTAAAATTTCAGATTTATTATTAAGTTCAAAAAAAAGCACTCTGTCTCTATTGATATTCAAATCATTATTCTCATTAGCCATTTTAACTAAATCAAAATATCCTGAAATAGCTATTCTATCTGTGTCTCTAAGACCTTTTAAATTCTTTGATATTACAAACTGTTCTGGATTTTTTTCAGAATATTTTATTATTTTTTCTCTATCTATATTACCAACTTTAAACATCATAGACATTGGTTGACATTTTCCATCTTTTTCTCTTCCTATTAAAAAATCTTCTCCAGCCATACTAACTATATCACCATCACCAGATGCATCTATATATCTCTTTGCCTCTATCTTATAGAAACCAGATCTCGTTTTCACAATAATATTTTTTATAATTTCTTCTTCTATTTCAATATCTATAGCTTCTGTATAATACTTTATGTCCACACCATCTTCTAAAAGATATTCTTGAGAAATATATTTATATACTTCTGTTTCTATAGGAGTTATCGTGCTTCCTACACCTAATGGATCTTCAATATGACCTATAGTTCCTTTATTAATTTTTAATCTATCTATTAAATCTTGTGCATAACCTTTTATAATCTGTTTTTTCCCAGCATGAAAAGTCATCATAGGTATAACAAGACTATTAGTTGTACTCCCTCCAAGAAATCCATATCTTTCTATAAGTATAACTTCATAACCTGCTTTTGCTAAAGTTTTTGCTGCTATTATTCCTGATGGACCTCCTCCAACTATTGCTACATCAGTTATTAAAGTATCTTTTATATTCATAATGACCTCCATCAAATTCAAAGGTTATCTATAGCTTTTCTAAAATCTTTTGTATTTTTATAAAATTGTTCAACATCTTTTCCAGTAACAACTGCTCCAATCATAATGGAATTAATTCCCATTTCATTCAGAATCCATAATTGTTCTGGCATTATCTTTCTTTGTGTAGAAATAACTATTGGCTTTATAGTATTGTTCCTAACACTCTGATATTTCAAAATTTCTCTTACAGTCATAGGTGTTCCATATGTCTCTGGATCCATTATAGAACATTCAAGAACATCAATAGGTAAATTATCATATGCTTTTATCCATTCCAATTTATATTCATTTGTCAAAGCTACCATCTTATAAATATTTTTATTTTTTAAGACCATTGGATTCATATGTTTATCATAAAGAGATATAAAATCAAAGCCAGATTCTATAACTTTTTCTATTTCATTCATTGGAATATTATCATCGCCACCAGGAACTATACCAATTGGAACATTATTTTTTTTACAGAGTTCTACTATATCTTTTAAATTTTCAATATACTCTTCTTCAAAAGTTCCAAAATGATTCCCGCTCGCTCTGTGAGAAACATTAACATGAACTTTCACAGCATCTGCACCGGCTTCTATAGCAGCTTTAGCAAGGTTTATATCATTTTGAGGCAAACTCGTTATAAGTGTCATTTTTTCTTGATTTAATAATTTTAAATAATTCATTTCTTAAACATCCTCTCTTTTATAATATTCATATTCATATTTTAAATCATTAAAATATTTTAAAATTTCTTCTATCTTTAACTGTTTAGATGAAATCAGATAAATATAATCTATACATTTTGGATGAAATTTTAAATTCATCATATTTTTACAAAATATATGAGCTCCTATTTCTCTTGTTTTTAAAACAGTTGAGTATTTTTTTATACCCAAAAAATTGATATTAATTACTTTAGGTAATTTCTCATTTACTAAACCTATTTTATTATATTCGAGGAAATGAAAAAACTCATGTGCTAAATGAATGTTTATAATATCATCAGAATTTATATTATTAAAATTTAAGCTTTTAAAAGAAGAAACCATCTTATAAATAGAATCAGTATAAATATTTATATTTTTATCATAATTACAATAATCAGCTCTTATAGCTATTAAATCTTTATCTTGAGATTTATTTATAAAATTAATTTTTATTCCAAACTCATAACAAAGATCTTCAATACTTTTATCTTTATATATCAAAGCTTCTTCTTTTCCTATATTTATAGGTTTTTTAATATAATTTAATAATTCTTTTTTTTCTATCTTTGAAAAAACTTGATCTTCTTTTAATTCGGCAAAAGACATTATTTCATCATCAATAATATTAATAAATTCATTTATATTCATCTTTCCAATCCTCTTTTTATTTAGAAATTAAAATAATGAGCTCCTGTTCATCTTCAAATTCATCTAATTCAATTTCAGCAATAGATATTATCTGTTCTTTATTTGCAAGACCTGCAAGATCTATTATTCTATGAGCAGCAAGTATATAAACAAAAGGTAATTCTTCGCCTGCATCTCCATATTTAGTATTTTCTTGTATAGCATTTAAAAGATTTTCTTTAAAAGTTTTTTTACTTGTAGGATATACAAACCCAGAATCTTTTTGAAGTCTTATAACTCCTTCATTATCTATTACTCTTATGGGAAAATATTTTTTCTTTATAAGTCCAAAAAATTTTTTTACAATTATTTCTAACTCATATACAGAATATTTTTCAGTTTCAGCAATACATATAGATTTTTCACATTCTTTAACAGATTTTAAGCATATATCTTCAAGTTCACTTTTATTAAGTATTTTATTAGAAAGATCTTTAGTTCTTAATTCTGTAGTACCACTTGCTATAGCTCTAATTATATTTTTCTTACTATCAATTTCAACAATAATTTCTATAGTTTTTTCATTCGCCCCAGAATTCATAGCTGCTATTTTTGCTTCTTTTCTTATATTTTTTATATCATCATTAGTTGGATTAGCAACTGTCCTTTCTACAACTTCTCTAACCATTGCAAGAGCAACTCCAATAGTTGATATATATGGAGCATTTTTAGCTATTTTATATTTATAATTAGTTTTTTTTGCTAAATATGGAACTATTACAGAAGCACTTCCACCCCCACCAACAAGAGTTATTATAGATTCACTTAAATCATAATCAGCTTTCATTTCATTAACAACTTTCAAAACTTTTGAACAAGCAATATTCATTATAGTTTCAAGAACATCTTCAACAGAAGTATTAAGTTCTTTTGCAAGAGCTTCATAAGCTTTTTTAGTTTCTTTTATATTCCCCCTTGCATAGTCTCCTTCTGGTACCATTCCAATAAGATTAGCTGCTCCTGCAAGAGTATAAGAATATTTTTTACCTGATTTTGTTTCTAAAATAGCATAATTTTTTTCATCACTTTCTTTAGGATTTATATATTTAACAACTGGATCTTCTATTTCCCCATCATCAACAAAAGTTTCATAGTCTAATTCAGCTATATGGGCACTACGCGGGCCTACATCTACTATTTTATTATTTTCTATTTTTATCATACTTCCACCAGCAATACCTATTGTTCTTACATCTAATGAATTTAAATATGTTTTATGTCCTCCAATTTCTGCATATTTAATCATCACTTTTCCATTTTTTATAACAGAAATATCTGTACTTGTACCTCCAATTTCAAAGAAAATACCATCTGAAATCTTCTCATACATCAAAGCACCTGCAACTCCTGCAGCTGGTCCTGATAACATAGTTAGAATAGGTCTTTTCCTAACTTCATCTATAGTCATAACTCCACCATCACAACGCATTATCATTAATGGTGATTTAATACCCGATTTTTTTACACTATCTTCTGTCATATTTGCTGTTTCCATCATTCTTGAAATTATACTTCCATTTATAACTGCAGTTCTTGTACGTGTCTTTAATCCATATAATTTAGAAATTTCATGGCTTGCAGTTCCAGTCATACCATTCTTTTCAGCCTCTTCTATTATAAAATCTTCATTATAAGGATTATCAACGCTATATGCTTCAGCAGATATTATTGTATTAATATTTTTTTGTTTAAATTTTTCAAATACATTTTTAAGTGATCCATCATGTAAAAATTTAGAATCTATAAATTCATAATGAGTATTTAAAAATTTTCCTTTTGCAAGTTCAATTCTTCCAACATTAGTTTCTGATTGAGTTTTAGCACCTTCAATTCCTGTACCTATTCCTATAACTCCAACATCAGAAACATCACCTTCCAATAAGGCATTTGTTGCTTGAGTTGTTCCATGAGCAATAAAAACAATTTCTTCTGGATATATATTATTTTCTGTAATTATAGATTCAATAATTTTTACTATTCCATTTGCAACCCCTTCTTTTGCAGAGTGAGTTGTGGGTATTTTTTTGGTACTAATAACAGAATAAGTTGATTCATCTATTAAAGCTGCATCAGTAAAAGTACCACCAACATCTATACCTACTCTATATCTTCTACCCATTAAAATACCTCCATATTATATAAAAATAAAATCAAATTCTTACCAAATAAAGATAGTTACATATATTAAACAAACAACAGCTATTGAAAAAACATATGGAAAAGTCCTTTTTAAAAGAATAGTTGTATCTTCTTCTATAAAATTAGATATCCAAACATTATGAGTATTTGTAGGATCTGAAATATCTTGAACAACGCTTAAAGCCAAAAGTGCACCTGCAACGACCATAGGGCTCAATTTACCAGTGGAAACCATCAATGCAGCTATACCACTTCCCAATCCCCACATATTTAAAGGACCTCTATATAAAGCTAAAGGAGACAATATAGCAAAAAATAAAACAAATAAAATTTTATTTGATGGAATAATAGCTGAAATTAAAGGTTTCATTATTGCAGAAGTTTCAGGACTCATAACAGCTAAAAGAACCATTCCTATTCCTATCATAAGACCTATAGCTGGAGCTACATCTTTTATTCCCTCTATTAAACTACTTGAAAGTATATTAACAATGTCTTTAGGTTTCGTAGTAAGAACTCCATAAATAGCTCCTATCAATATTGCTGGAATAATATTAAATTTCCATATAAAAACAAGTAAAATAGGTATTATAGGTGTGATAAGTGCGTAAATAGGAACTTTTTTGTCTTTATTTTTTATTGAATTCGCAGATGGCATAGCCCAAGCTGTTTTAGCTTTACCTTTTTTTACATTCAATAAAATAAAAAAGAATAAACCTATAGAAGTTGCTATTCCATAAATTATTGGAAAAATTTTCAAATCTTGTACTGAGATTTTCAAAACATCACTATAAAAAGCATAACTGTACATATTAAAAAGAAGACCTATTTTAAAAGCTATTAAAAACAAAGAACCTGAAATTTTAGAATCTATACCAACTGAAATCATTATAGGAAGAACAATAGTTCCAACCATAATAATCGCACCAAGTCCACTTAAAGAAGTAAATACAAAAGCTACTGCTATAGATATTATCAAAGCTACAATAAAAGGATTATCTCCAGCTAATTCAGCTGCTCTTTTTATTATAGAATTTGCTATTCCTGTTCTATTGATAACTTGTGATAACATACCCCCAAATATTGCTGCCATCATAGCACTTGAAAGTCTAACAGCACCATTTCCAATAACCCCTGATAAAATATTTTCAAAAGACATTCCAGATATTACAGCTATTAATATAGCCATAATAGGCAAAGATATAATTGCTGGAACTTTTCTTGACATCATACCAGCAGCACATAAAACAAATACTATAAGTATAAGTATTCCCTGTAACATGTTGTTCCCTCCTAAATAAAAGTGTATTATATAGATTTTCTTTCTATTATTCCAGGCTCTACAAGTATCTTCTCTGTATTAACATTATTAGATTTGTTAATTATTTCATTAACAACAGTTATTGAAAAAACTCCAAGCAAATAAGGATTTAAAGTTACTGTAGTAAGCGAAGGATCTATATGTTCTGAAAAAGGTAAGTTTCCAAAACCCATCAATCCTATATCCTGAGGAATCTCAAAATTTTCTTCTTTTAAAGCTTTAATAACCCCTTTAGCAAGCCAATCAGTAAGACAAAAAATAGCAGTTTTTTGATTTATCGATGATACTATTTTCTTAGCCTCTTCATATCCATCATTCCAATCAAATGATTGACATTCAATGATTTCTAAATCTTTAATTCTATCAATTTCTTCTAAATATTTTTTTACTCCTGAAAATCTTTCTTTAAAAGTTTCAACATTCAAAGGACCTGAAAAAACTAAAATTTTTTTATAATTTCTTTCCACTATTTTTTTAGCCGCTATATATCCACCTCTAAAATTATCATTACTAACTGAAGGTATATGTTCTAAGCCCTTATAATGACCAATTTGAACAACAGGAATCTCAGAAGTTGCTATTAAGTTTATTATATTTTTAGGCATTGGAATTCCTCCAATTATTATTCCAGAAATATTTTCAATGAAAATTTTTCCAAGGGAATTATCATTTTTCTCAATAGTTCTGACAACACAATGATAGCCAAAATTTTTTGTGCAACTGAGTATTCCTTCAAGAACCTTAGAAAAAAAGTCATCATTTCTAACAGACGAAATTGGATTGGCAATCAGAAAAAGAATAATTTTATTCTTTTCACCAAAATAATGCAATTTTTTTGCAACATTTAATATTTTTTCTTTTGTATCATCACTTATTCTTTTATCATCATTCAATGCTCTTGAAACTGTAGAAACGTTAAATCCAGAATATTCAGCAATATCTCTTAAAGTTGTTTTCAAAAAAATCACTCCTATGCAACAATAATGCAACTTTTTTTCTACAAAATAATCAGCGAATTCTAACAGTATTTATTTATAAATCAAAATTCAATTATTCATTAATTACAAATAATTAAATTGAATTATTCATATTTAATGAATTAAATCTTTTATTTCTACATAAATTAATTAAATGATTGATAAATAAAAAAATGAATCCAATTATAAAATTGGATTCATTTAGTTGATCTCAAATATTATTAATTATAAAAATTTCTTAATTCCTTTAAATTTTTTATTGGTTTACTACAAGTTTGATTAGAGCATATATATATTACAGGTTTGTCTTCCACAGGATAAAGTGCTGAATATTCAGAAATTTGATCTATTTCATTTTTTTCTGTCTTTAATATTATGGTATCATAATTTTTTAAATTTCTATTTATATAATCTATAAAAATTCTTGCTTGATCATAATTTTTTGCTGTAATTATTATTTCTTTAGTATCAGAAAGACTAAAAAATAAAGCATTTAAAGAATGTATCATAGCTGGATAATTTTCTTCAAAATTCCAAGCCAAATTATCAATCATAGAATCAAATATATTCTTATATTTGAGTGTTCCAGTTATTTTATAAACTCTTATTAAATTCATAAGCATTACAGAATTAGAACTCGGCATAGAATCATCATAAATATTAAATGTATTTTCTGGAAGTTCATTATTATCTATCTCAGAATCTAAAAAAATATTTATATTTTTATCATAAAAAATTTCAATACTTTTTTCAAGAAGGTTTATCGCACTCTTTAAATATCTGGTTTTAAAAGTAGATTGATAAAGTTCTAACAATCCCCAAATCATATTTGAATAATCACTTATATGAGATTTAGTCAAAATATCTTCTTCTCTATATCTTCGAAATAATTTATTATCAAAAAATAATTTTTTATAAATAAAATTATTAGATTTTTCAGCCATTTTTGTTAATTCAATATCATTAAAAAGTCTGCCAGCTTTTGCTAAAGAAGCAATAGCAACACCGTTCCAAGATGTTATTATTTTATCATCAATATCTGGTTTTTTCCTATTCTCTGATTTATAATAAAAAAGTTTAAATACAAGATCTTCATCTGGAATACTCTTTAAAGATTTTGAAATGTTTAAAATGTTTTTTCCTTGAAAATTACCATCCTTTGAAACATCAAATATTTCTTTAAACCTTTCAAATTCTTCTGGTTCAAAAATAGTTTTTAGTTCCAAATAATCCCATAAATAATATTTTCCCTCTTCACCTTCCGAATCAGAATCTTGTGCACAATAAAAAGCTCCATTTTCATCTTTTAAATTATTATTTATATACTTTAAAGTTTTGTATGCAATATTTTTATATAAATCATCATTAGTTTTAGAATAAAGTTCTGCCAAAGTCAATATTAATAATGAATTATCTATTAAAGTTTTTTCAAAATGAGGAATAAACCATTTATAATCCGTAGAATATCTTGAAAATCCACCTTCAATATGATCAAAAATTCCTCCTCTATACATACTTTCAACAGTCTTTTCTACCATATACAAAGCGTTTTCATTATAATTTTTTTCATAATAACTCATTAAAAACAACATATAATGAGGAACAGGAAATTTAGGTTCATTCGAAAAACCTCCATATACCTCATCAAAATTATCATAAAGATATTTATAAGATTTATCTATTAAATTTGAATCTAATTTTCCTTTCTTAAGATGATAACTGTTTTTTACCTTTTCTTCAAGATTTTCTATAGTGTTAAAAATATCTTCTTTGCTATCTTTATATATATAATATATATTCGGTAAAAGATCTATCAATCCAGGCATATTAAAATTAGTATATTTTGGAAAATATGTACCTGAATAAAAAGGTCTTTTATCAGGTGTCATTATAATATTTAAAGGCCAACCAGAATTACCAGTCATTATTTGAGAAATTTTCATATAATAACTATCTATATCAGGTCTCTCTTCTCTGTCAACTTTTATAGAAATATAATATTTATTGAGAATTTTTGCTATATCTTCATCTTCAAAAGACTCTTTTGCCATAAAATGACACCAATGACAAGTAGAATAACCTATACTTAAAAAAATAGGTTTATCTTCTTTCAAAGCTCTTTCGAATGCCTCATCACACCATGGATACCAATTTATTGGATTAAAAGCGTGTTGCAACAAATAAGGTGACTTCTCTTTTATTAAATTATTTGGTTCTATCATAAATATCACCTCTTATCTTTATAAAATATAATCCTCTCACCTATACTATATAACATCAATATAAAATATTAATTAAAAAAAGAATTAATATAATTCAAATTAGTTGACTTTTTTTGTATTTTATATTAAAATTTCTTTAAAAGATTAATAAAATGTTATGGGGGTATTATGAAAAAAATTTTAAAAATCTTCTTTATTTTTATATTTATAATATTTATTTTTGCTTCTTTGAATTATATGTTCAGTTATCTCGAAGCCAAAAGAGGTTTATCATATTTAGAAAAAAATTATAAAACAATAAATGTAGATAATAAAAAAATTGCATACTATGAAGAAGGTGCTGGAGAAACTATAATTTTTTTACATGATTTTATGAGCTCAGCTAAAGATTTTGAAGATATTTCAAAAAAACTTTCTGAGAAATATAGAGTAATATCAATAGATTTACCTGGATTTGGTTTCTCAACTAAAAGCACGGATTTAAACTACTCAAAAAAATCTATGGGAAAATTGATAAATAAATTCACCAAAGAATTAAACATTGAAACTTTTTACTTAGTAGGCCATTCAATGGGTGGTGAAATAGCTATAAATACTTATTTCGAAGATACTAAAAAAATTAAAAAACTGATCCTAATAAATAGTCAAGGATATACTAAAACAAAATTTATTCCAAATTGGATATCAGATAGCCAATTTTTCTCAAGAATATTTTTAAAATTTGGATTTCAAAGTTATTTTTTACAACAATCGATATATAAAAATAATCTTCATGATAAATCTAAATATGAAGATTCTACTTTTTTAAAAAATTATACACTCACCTTCAATATTCCTTCAAAAACTCTTCAAAAAATAGATCTAGATGATGATAGTTCTTTAAATAAAGATAAAATATCTGAAATAAATATTCCAACATTAATATTATGGGGAAATTATGACAAAACCCTGAATATAGAATATGCAAAAAAATTTAATGAACAAATAAAGAATTCAACTCTTGTATATTTAGATACGGGACATAATCCGATGATAGAAAAATCAGATTATATATCAAATTTGATATTAAATTTTTTAAAATAAAAAAGGGATTTTAAAATCCCTTTTTTGATTATTTCAAATTTTCATACCATTTAAAAATACTTTCAGACACTAAAGGTTCAAATACAATATATTGATTATACATTTCATGTGACATACCTTCTATATATTTTATTGAAATTTTATCATTCTTTAAAATTTCATCTTCTTTTTCTTGTAAAAGTATGGAAGGAGTTTTTAAATCTTCTTTACCGCTTATTATAAGAATATTTTTATTAATATCAACAAATTCTTCTACTACATTTTCAAACAAATAATCCGATTCTTTTATAAAGCTTCCTTTAAATCCCATATAAACTTCTTCATTTTTTAATTCATTACTTTCAAATTTAGATTTAATTTCTTTAACATGTGGCAGATATTCATTCAACATATCTACTAAATTATCAAGACTACCATCAGTATTCAATTCATTAATTATATCCTGCTGATATTCAATTTGATAAACCATAAGATCGACAAAGCCAATAACTGCTGGCGAAAGACTTATACCTGCATATCCAGCTTTCTTTAAAATATATGGTATAAGAGTTGCACCTTGAGAATGACCAGCAAAAATTATTCTATCTTTAGCTATAAAATCAAATTCTAGCATTTTATTATAAGCATTAATAGCATCATCAATAAAATCATAAATACTAACTTCCAAATAATCTTCACCTAATTTATTCAAAACAAAATTTCTTTTATCATATCTAAAAACAGCAAATCCCTTTTTATTCAATTCTTCTGCTAAATCATAAAAAGGAGCTATTTCTATACCAGCAGATGTAAATCTTTCATCTCTATCTAAAACGCCTGAACCATGTACTAATATTATAAGTGGCATCTTATTAGAAAGTAAAGCTGGATATGAAAGTGTTCCATTCAATATCAAACCTTTAGATTCAAATGAAACTTCTTCAGAAATAATGTTATTCTCTATTTTTTCTTTAAAATCATTTCTTTCTATTTCTATACCTTGAGAAGGTATAGAAATTTTAGTTATAAAATTTTTATCAAAAAATACTTCAGTTCTTAAACCTGAATATGTAAAAATCATTTTATCATCTTTTATATCATAATCCGCATCAACTATAGAATTTTTAAAGGTTTGATTATTCATAGACAAAAATGGAATAAAAATTTTAGCTTTACCTTTACCTTCATGTTTTTTTAAAAAATACCAAAAATGGTCTATTATAAAATTATTATCTACAATAAAAAGATTACTCTCATTTATAACTGGTAACTCAATAGAATTAACTGAATGAATAACTTTCTTTCCATCATAATTAGAAACATAATCTGCAACAGTTTTTTCATTTACTTTCATATTAAAAGAATATGATTTATAAAAATCATCTTCATAAGTTGTCTTAGCCGAAATTTTGGCTTTTTGTGAATAAATTTCAGTGACAGTTTCAAATTCATTATTGATTTGATTTATTTTAATACTTCCAAAATCGCTATTCATAACTTTAATAATAAAATTATATTCATTTGAAAAAGAATAAATGAATAATCCTATAAAAATCATCAAAAAATATTTTTTATACATAAAATCACTTCCTTTTTGTAATATCTTTTCTGTAATATTATACTATTACAGCATACAAAAAGTCAAATAATAAAAATTAAATCTGACCAATAAAAAACTGAACTCCCAATGAAACAATAACAACAGCAATAGAAACTATGAACCCATGAATCATCGGTTTAAATCCTGATTTTTTAATATCCCTAAAATTAGTTTTAAGCCCTATAGCACTTAAAGCCATTATCATTAAGAACTTACTAACTTTAACTAAATTTACAGATAAATCAGTTGAAACAAATCCTATACTGTTAAAAATAGCAGCTAAAATAAAAAAAATGATAAAATAAGGGAATATTTTCTTTATATTAAAAGAACTTGATCTACTTTCCTGACTTTTTTTCTTTTGATTAATATAAGAAAAAATTATAGTTATAGGAATAATTGAAAGAGTTCTTGTAAGTTTAACTATAGTTGCAAACTCCCCCGCCTTATCAGAAAAAGCATATCCTGCAGCGACTACAGAAGAAGTATCATTAACTGCAGTTCCAGCCCACAAACCATAAGACAAATCAGACATAGAAAGCATTTTACCCATTATAGGAAACAAAAGAATCATTACAATATCAAATATAAAAGTAGCTGACATAGCATAAGTAACGTCACTATCTTCTGCCTCAATAACTGGAGAAAGTGCTGCAATTGCCGAACCACCACAAACTCCCGTACCTGCTGAAATTAAAGAAGATAATTTCCAATTCATATCAAATAATTTACCAAAAAGCCATCCAAATCCAAAAGCTGCACTTAAAGTAAATATCATAACAATTAATGAAATCTTTCCAACTTCCAAAACTTGTTTTATATTTAATCCAAAACCAAGAAGAACTATAGAAAATTTGAGTACTTTTTTAGATGTAAAACTAATTCCCTTTAGATATTTATCATCAAAATGGAAAATTAAATTTAAAAGTATTCCAAACATCAAAGCAAAAATAGCCCCTCCAACTAAAGGTATTTTCTCTCCAAGATAAAAAGAAAAAATAGCGGTAAAAAAACAAATAATTAATCCAGGCAAAAACTTATATAATCTACTCATAAAGTACCTCCATTTATTTTTTTCAATTTTAGTATAACATTTGATTTTATATTTGTAAAATACTATAATATTATATAAGTAATAGGTAATTACTTATATAAAGGAGAAAATTATGACATTAAGACATTTAAAAATATTAATAACAGTTGTAGATGAAGGGAGCATGACTAATGCGGCAAAAAAACTATTTATAACTCAACCATCGATAAGTCAAGCTATAATAGAATTAGAAAAATACTATGAAATTAAAATATTTGAAAGACTTTCAAAGAAATTATATATAACATCAAATGGGAAAAAATTACTAAGTTATGCAAGACATATAATATCTATGTTTGATGAAATGGAAGAAACTATAAAAAAAGAAAAAGAAAAAAACCTTCTTAAAATTGGAGCTTCAGTTACCATTGGCACATGTATTCTAAGTAATATTTCAAAAAAATTTATACAAAAACATCCGAAAACCTCAATAAAATCTAAAATAGCCAATACTTCTATAATAGAAAAATTAATTTTAAAAAATGATTTAGATTTTGGTTTAACAGAAGGCCCAATACACAATCAAGATATAATATACAAACCTTTTATGGAGGATAAACTAATAGCAATTTGCGGAAAAAACAATCCATTAAAAAAAGAAAAAGATATAAATATTGAAACATTATCAAAACAACCGTTAATACTTAGAGAAGTTGGAAGTGGAACAAGAGAATTATTCGAAATAAAAATGAAGGAAAAAAATCTTCCTTTGAATATCGTTTGGGAATGTAATAATTCCGAAGCCATTAAAAATGCTGTTATTTCTGACATTGGAATATCCGTAATATCAGAAAAAGCTGTAATGAAAGAATTATCAGAAAAATCATTATTTAAAATAAATATAAAAAATATAAATTTAAACAGAAAATTCAACATAATTTATCATAAAAATAAATACATATCTGAAAATATTCAAGAATTTTGGAATTTTTGCTTAAAAAATAACTTTTAAAACATGTTAACGAAAACTCTCCCACTTCAATAAAATAGAAAAATATAATATAATTTTATTGAAAATAATTTCATATATAATATAAGGGGGAATTTTATGGATACTGTAATAATCGAAGGCGGAAAATTAAATATAGAAGATTTTATAAAAGTTACAAGGATGAATGCTAAAGTTGAACTCTCAAACACCGCAATAAATAAAATGCAAAAAGCGAGATCATATGTTGAAAAAATAGTTGAAAAAGGTGATCCAGTATATGGTATAAATACTGGTTTTGGAAAATTTTGTAATGTTAAAATATCCAATGATGAATTAAATTTACTTCAAAAAAATTTAATAATGTCACATTCTTGTGGAGTTGGAAATCCTTTATCAAAAGAAATAGTAAGGGGTATTATTTTATTGAGAGTAAATGCTCTCGCAATAGGTAATTCTGGAATAAGAGTGGAAACAGTACAAAAGTTAATAGAACTTTTAAATAAAAATATAACTCCTTTTGTACCCGAAAAAGGCTCACTTGGTGCAAGTGGAGATCTCGCCCCTCTTTCTCATGTTGCATTGGTAATAATGGGAATGGGAGAAGCTTATTATGATAATAAACTTATGAAATCTGAAGAAGCATTAAAATTAGCTAATATACAACCTATAGAATTGAGAGAAAAAGAAGGACTTGCTCTAATAAACGGAACTCAAGTTATGACATCGATAGGAACTCATGCAATATACGATGCTATAAAACTATTAAAACTCTCTGATATATCGGCATCTATGACAATCGAAGCATTAAATGGAATAACAGATGCGTTTGATAATGATGTACATAAAATAAGAAATCAAAAAGGACAAATACAAACTGCAAAAAACATACTCAATATATTAAAAAACAGTAAAAATACCACAAGACAAGCTGAAATTAGAGTTCAAGATGCCTATACCTTGAGATGTATACCTCAAATTCATGGAGCATCAAAAGACTCTATAAACTATGTTAAAGAAATAGTAGAAAGAGAAATAAATGCTGTTACAGATAACCCTTTAATATTTCCCGATGAAGAAAAAGTAATATCAGGGGGGAATTTTCATGGTCAACCAATAGCCCTAGCAATGGACTTTCTTGCAATTGCATGTTCAGAAATAGCTAATGTTTCTGAGAGAAGAATAGAAAGACTTGTAAATCCTCAATTGAGTGATATGCCAGGATTTCTATCACCAAAAGGAGGATTAAATTCTGGATTTATGATAGCTCAATATTCTGCTGCCTCATTGGTTTCAGAAAATAAAGTATTATCACATCCAGCAAGTGTAGATTCTATACCATCTTCTGCAAATCAAGAAGATCATGTTAGTATGGGAACAATAGCCGCAAGAAAAGCTGTGGAAATAATAGAAAATGCATACAAAGTAATAGCAATTGAGACTCTATGTTCAGCTCAAGCAATAGATATAAAAAACAGTTATAAAAAACTTGGAATTGGTACTAAAAAAGCCTATGAAAAAATAAGATCTGAAATTCCTTTCATGGAAAAAGACAGAATACTATACATAGATATAAACAAAACAGAAAAAATAATTAAAAATGATGATTATTTAAATTCAATAGAAAAAGATATAGACATAAAAATATAAAGGGCATAAAAGCCCTTTATTTTTTTATTCCATTATTTATAAAAAAACTTATATCCTTTATAAAATTTTGTAAATCATCGATTTTATCTAAAAATAAATACTCTATACCAGAATAATGAGATAATCCTACTAACATACTTGAAGCTTGTTTCCTATTCAAAATTTTATATGCTTTAAGATTTCTACTATAAAGATCCTCAAAACTATCATAATACTTAGTAACAACATCACTGACAACAAATTCAGCTTCTCTTATTATTTGATAAAATTCTTTATTATTATTAAAATAATTTAAATATAAAAATAAAGCTCTCAAAGATTTTTCAGAATCTGAAAGTTCTTCAACAATATTTGAAGATAAAAAATTTCTTAAATCTATGCCTATAATATTTACAAGTTCCTCTAAAAATTCCTCTTTACTCATAAAATTTATATAAAAAGTTCCAACAGAGTAACCTGCCCTTTTTACTATATCAGCAATATCTACATTAAAAAAGCCTTTATCTCCTATAAGTTCTATACCAGATTTCAAAAGTTTATCTCTCGTATTATCTTTAAAGTTCAATGGATGTATAATAAAATTTTTCTTTAATACTTCTACAAGATTAATATAAGATCCATCAAAAAAACCATTATAAATAACTTCTTTAAGCATATCTCTATCAAAATTTATATTCTCATATATAGATCTTATTATCAAATACCTTATTCCAGAAATAAAATAAATATATTCATTTTCTTTTATATTTCGCTCAAAAACCTTACAAATAGCAGATTTATAAATAGTTCTTATACGCTCTTCATAATTTTTAAATCTAAATTGACCTTCTCTAAATACAGTTATAATATCCTTATGTTCACAATTAAGTTTATAAGAAATATCTATAAAACTTTCAATTCGCCTTTCAACAGTATCACCCTCTATACCTAAAAAAGCTTTTGATGCAGTGTTTACATACAAATCAAGACATTTTTCAAAAATATCCTGCTTATTTTTATAATACCTATAAAAAATACCATTGGATAAATTTGAACGTCTACAAATCTCTGCTGCAGATACAGTTTCATACCATTTTTCTGAAAAAAGATCCACTGCAGATTCTAAAAGTATCCTCTTAGTCTCTTCTTTATTTCTTTTTGCCATAAAAACATCTCCCGAAAATTAAAAAATATATATATACAAAGATTATATCATTAAAATATACCATTTGACTTTTTTTATCATCTAATATATAATTTCAATTGAATTGAAATTATAAGGAGAATGAATTTATGTATGATTTAATAAAAGTACTTACAAATGAACATTTTTTTAAAGTAATAGAATATTTAAATGAAAATCCAGAATCAAATCCATCAAAAATAGCCAAAAAATTAAAAATACATACTGCCACTGTACAAAATTACTTAGAAACACTTGAAAAATATAAATTCGTAGTTTATAAAGAAAAAAAAGGTCTTGGGCGTCCCTCAAAATTATATAGTTTCAAAGGTGGTAGCTTTGAGGTAAATTTAAATGAACTTCTTGAAAAATTTTATATAAAAAACAAAAAAATAAGAGATGCTGGCAATGAAAAAATAAAATACAGTTATGATGTAGAAAAAGAAATAATAAACACCATAATAATTGACAAACATAAAAAAGAAACAATAAAACTAGATTCAAAATCGGGAAAATTTCTATGGCTATTACCACCTCCAAACTCAAATTTTGAATCTATAGAAAAATTATGTTTAAAATCAGGATTCAGCATATTGGAAGCGGTAGAACTTTGTTTATATCTACAAAAAAAAGGAGTCTTAGAAATAAAATGACAGAAATTATAATCTTGATAATATTTTTTATATTATTTTTTATATTTTCAACAATTATGAAATATTTTTTAAGTCATAAAAAAATAGATATGAGTAAAAAATCAAATATATTCTCTTATAATAACTTATTCACAATATCTCTAATGATAATAATATCTATATTTGTGAGCAAAAATATTTTAAATATTAAAATACTATACTCTATTCTTTCAATATATATAATAATCTCAATTATATACTCTATAAAAATTGGAAGACCGAAAATAATGATGTTTTTTTACTTATTAAGCTCATTATTTATATTAATACCTCAAATAATATTCTCTCAAAAAATTGCAAATTATTTTATATATACAGGTTTGATATTCATAGTAATAAATGCAATAATAATATATAAAAATCCTTACTATAATCTAAACTGGTTAGAAGGAATATCTTTTGAAATAGCAAAAGATATAGAAAAAAATTGCAAATATACAAACAAACCAATAATTGTAAATATTAAAACAAATCAAAATTTTTTAACTGGAGGTAATGGATTAAATATATGGTTAAAAAAAGATAGGGCAATAATAAAAATGAGTAAAAAATTCCACAAAAAATTGGGAAGTCCAAATATGCAAGAATTTTCTAATAAAATAATTATACAGATATTAGATTATAAAAATGAGGTGAAAAAAGATGATAAGTGCTGAAAAACTGACGAAGAAATTTGGAGAATATGTAGCAGTAAATGAAATAAACATAAAAGTAAAAAGTGGAGAAATATACGGATTTCTAGGACCAAATGGAGCTGGAAAAACAACAACGATGAGAATGCTAACAGGGACATTAAAACCGAGTCAAGGAGAAATAAAG